>CAZTZW010000020.1:0-17286 GCA_964618085.1 uncultured Elusimicrobia bacterium | reverse complement strand
GATGGTGCGCGGCACCTTCGCCAACATCCGCATCAAGAACCTGATGCTCGGCGGCGTGACCGGCGGCTACACCCTCCACGTCCCGTCGGGCGAGCAGCTCCCCATCTACGACGCGGCCGTGAAGTACCAGGCCGCTGGCACCCCGACCATCGTCATCGCCGGCAAGGAGTACGGCACCGGCTCCAGCCGCGACTGGGCGGCCAAGGGACCGATGCTCATGGGCGTGAAGGCGGCCATCGCGCAGAGCTTCGAGCGCATCCACCGCTCCAACCTGGTCGGCATGGGCGTTCTGCCGCTCCAGTTCGACGAGGGGCAGAACGCGCAGACGCTCGGCCTGACCGGCAAGGAGACCTTCGACCTCGTCGGCCTGACGACGCTCAAGCCGCGCTCGCCCGTGACCGTGCGCGCGATGGGCGCCGACGGCAAGACCAAGGAGTTCCGGGTGCTCTGCCGCATCGACACGCCCATCGAGCTCGAGTACTACCGCTACGGCGGGGTGCTGCGCTTCGTGCTCGGCCAGATGGCCGGTTCCTCCAAAGCGGCCGTCGCCGCCTGACGGGGCTGGCGGGCCGGACGGCGGGGCTCTATACTACCGGTGCGCCCGCATGCCTCTGCCCCCCGAGAAGAAGGCCGTCATCGCGCTCGCCGTCGCCGCCGCGGCGGTGCTCCTGCTCCTGCCGTTCGTCTTCCGCGAGCTCGAGCCGGACTATGACGCCGCGTACTCGATGGACCGCGCCAAGAAGGGGCGCTTCGCCTCCCGCGACGAGACGACGCCCGTCCTGTCCAACGTCCTGACGGGCCTCTCCTCGGCGTCCGCGCCCGCGACCTCCACCTCGGCCAAGAGCGGGCTCGACGTATCGGCCCATCGCGCGCTCCCGTATTCCGGCGGCTCCAGCGCGGAAGCCCGCGCCGCGACCCAGGACCCCGCGGCCTCGGCCGGAGGCGGCGCGCAGGCCGCTCCGCGCCTCGTCACCACGGCGGGCCTCGGCGCTTCCGGCGGCGGGGCGTGGCGAGCGGGGGCCGACGCTTCAGGAGCCTCGGATGCGCGCGCCGCGCGACCGGCGGCCTCTGACGAAGGCCGGCTCAAGGTCGTCGCCGGCGCGGCCGATGCGGCGAAACTCGCTCAAGGTCTCGGGCTCGGGAACATCGCCGGGATGGCGTCGGCGGGCGCCGCCAAACTCGACGCCGCCGGCGAATGCACCCACACCTCCGCCCGGCTGCGGCCGCGCATCGCTTCGGCGAGCCAGGCCTACAAGCGGGCCGGCGAGGACTTCAAAGCCTCGGGCTGTCCGACCGGTTCCTGCGGGCGCCACGCCGCCGACTGCGCGCAGATACAGCGCACACCGGACGAGGAGCGGGAGGCGCGTCGGCGCTGCTCGTGCGACCGCCTCGAATGCCGCAAGATCGAGACGTGCCGCGCCGTGGATGACCTGCGCTGCGAGGAGGCGAAGGCCTGCCTCGGCCGCGCCGCGTCCTGCGCGTCGAACTGCAGCTAGGCCGGACGCGAGACGTCCGGCACAGATGCGCTGAGGAGCGCCTTAAGAATCTAGCGCAGGCCGGCGGCCACGCGGACGGACCGCTCTTCCAGCAGGAAGGCCGTGAAGCGCTTGTTGGCGGCTTCCAGCACGCGGCGCTCCTCGGGGCTCTTGGCCGCGTCGAGCATGTCCATGAGGCTCGAGAGGCCCTCGGCCTCTCCGGACTTATACAGCGCCATCTGGACGCCGTCGGCCGCCCACAGGCCGATCTCGGTGTAGATCTCGGCGACCATGGCTCCGGTCTGCGGCTCGATGACGGGCAGGCGGCGGGGCTCGCCGCCGAGCTCGACCCACACGCGGCCGGCGGTGGCGCGGCGCATGTAGGAGCGCTCGGCGCTGGCGGGCATGTCGGCGTACATCATGTGCGCCGCGGCCGAGGCGATGAGCGGCGCGTAGACGCGGGGATAGGCGGGCAGGGAGGCGGACAGCGCGATGACGCGCGCGCCGTTCTCGATGTAGGTCTTCACGGCCTCCGGCTGCGCGCGCACGACCACGCTCACGCCGTTCTTGCGCAGGTACGCCACCACCTTCTCGCCGGCGCCGACGCCGTCGTTCATCGCGGTGAGGGTGCTCTCCACGGCGGCCGCGGAACGGGCCTGGTCCACGGTGAAGGCGAAGGCGGAGAAATCGAGGAGCGGGGCGCGGTCGCCCACGGCGGCGGCGGGAACGGCGAGCAGGAGGAGGAGAGCGGTGTGTTTCATGGGCGTATTGTATCGAAGGCCCCGGCGGAGCCGCGCGGGCCCTCGGTCCCAGGCCCCGACGACAAAGGACCCCGGGCCCTGATTTGACGCAGGTCAACGAACGCCGCGCGTCAGCGCGGCTTGGGCCAGGTCGCCTTCACGGCCTCGAGGATGCCGCCCGCGATGGAGCGGGACGCGTCCTCGAGGCTGTAGGCGCGGCGCACGTCGGAGCCCGACCACAGCACCTGGCCGTCGCCGGCGTGCACCAGGCGCGCGGAGACGCCCAGGCGGCCGTCGATGACCATGGTGCGCGGCTCGCGGCGCACGACGCGCGTCGTGCGGTAGCCGTCGATGACGCTCTCTTCGACGGTCGTGGTCTGGCCGTCCTTGACGACCTGGCGGCGGCGGCGGGCGTAGATGGGGTCGTTGTGGGTGTCGACGACGTCGACTTCCGTCATGGTCTCGCGCGGCTCGGCGAAATCCGTGATCTGTCCGGTGACGAAAGCGTCCACGCCGAGGGCCTGGGCCAGCGCCGCGCGCGCCTTGGGGTCGGAGAGGTTGCGGCCGCGCGCCACCTCGTCGACGCGCGCGCGCTCGATGACCTCGTAGCCGGCCTCGAGCAGGCCCTGCTCGAAAGCCCCGCTCACGAGGCCCCCGGAGCCGCGGGCCCGCGGGTAGTCGGCGAAGGGCACGACCGCCACGCGCTTGACCTTCTTGAAATCGAAGCCCTTCTTCACGCTGACGCGGGCCGTGGAGCAGGCCGCGAGGGCCGCGACGACGAGCAGCGGGAGCGCGCGGCCTCGGAGCATGCTATTTCTTCAGCTTGAAGCGGGTCAGCCGGAAGCGGTGCAGGTTGAGCTCGGGCTTGCCGGTGGTCATCAGCTCGGCCATGGACTTGCCGACGATGGGAGCGAACTTGAAGCCGTGGCCCGAGAAGCCCGCGGCGACGAAGCCGTTGGGGACGTCGGGGAGGCGGTCCATGATGAAGTCGTCGTCGGGCGTGTTGTCGTACCAGCACACGTGGCCCTCGAAGTCCTCGAACTTCGCCAGCTCGGGGATGGTCTTCTTGAGGAACGCGCGGCAGATCTTCTCGAACTTGGGCGTGAGCGTCCGCAGCTGCGTCGCGTCGTGCTTGGCGACCTTGGGCCCCTTGCGGTGGTCGCCGATCTTGATGAAGCCCTGCACGTGCACGGGGAAGCCGTAGAAGCCCTGGGTCAAGCTCGCGAAGACGGGGAAGTGCTCGGGGCGGTAGCGGCCGCGGTTGAGCAGGGGGCGCAGGAACAGCTGCTCCTGGCGAGTGACCTTGAAGGGGATGCCGTAGGACTTGAGCAGCTCCGGCGACCAGTAGCCGCCGCAGAACAGGAACTTCTCGGCCTCCCAGGTCTTGCCGGCGGCGTCCTTCACGGACTTGATGCCGTTCTTGTCCTTCTGGATGGACACGACCTTCACGTTCGAGCGGATGTGGACGCCCTTGCGCTGGGCCAGCGAGGCCGCGGCCGCGACCGCGCGCGACGCCCAGACCATGCCGCCGTCGGTGTGGTACAGCGCCCACTTGAAGGACTTGGGGTTGTACATCGGGTACAGCTTCTTGACCTGGGCGGGGTCGAGCTTGGCGAAGCGCAGCTTGCGCTCCTTGAGGACGGCCATGCTCTGCGCCTCGTAGCCGGCGGTCTTGGTGGCGAGCTCGAGCATGCCGTTCTGCTGGAGGATGACCTCCTCGGAAAGGGTGTTGAGCTCCAGCCACAGCGGCAGCGCCTTGAGCGCCATCTCGGTGTAGAAGGCGTCCTTGCCGTAGGTGAGGCGGAACACGCGCAGGTGGTCGCCGGAGGCCGCCCACTGGTTGGGCACGTCGGCCTGCTCGAGCAAGGTGACCGAGCAGCCCATGCGCGCCAGGTGCCACGCGCTCATGACGCCCATGATGCCGCCGCCGACGACCACGACGCTGTTCTTGACGCTCATCTCGTGAAACGCTCCTCGATCTTCCTCACCAGCCCTAGCGGCGACGCTCCGTGCGGGGCGCGCAGCCACTTCGCGCCCTCCGCCTGCGCCGTCCGTCCGAGCTCCGTGTCCGCCGTCACGACCGTCACCGACCCCGTCTTCGCCCACGCCTTGGCGCGCACGCGGTCGAGGATGAGCTCGTCGGCGGAGGTCTCCCGCGCGAACGTCACGCTGAAGTTCGACGGCCCCCCGGGCATGACCCGGAACGCCCCGTCGAAGAAGACCTCGACCTCCACGCCCGACCCCAGCCTCTCGCACGCCCCGGCGAACGCGTCCACCAGGACCTCGGCGTCGTGGTCCTCCTGCGTCCGGTGCGCCTCGCCGCCGTACCCGTAGGCCGTGCGCACCAGGTTCGTCCCGTCCACGCAGAAGAGCCGCGCCATGGCCTTGAAGCCAGTCTAGCAAACGGTACGACGACGGACCACCACGATAACGGAACACCACGATGACACCATGACACGATGAACGACGGAACGGATCAACACAGAGACGCACAAAGAACGGAACGGAGGGTAACGGAAACGGATGACGTCGTTGTCGTACCCCGTCTTTCTCCGTTGTCGTTCTCATCCTTCCGTTCTCTGTGCGTCTCTGTATCTTCGTGTCTCTGTGGCAGTCCGTTCCGTTTCTTTCTTTCGTTCGTTCATCGTGTCATGGTGTCATCGTGGTGATCCGTGGGGTAGGGGACCCTTGACGGGCGGAAAAACCCCTCTTACACTCGAAGAACCCCCGCATGAGACGCGCCTCCCTTCTGGCGTTGGCATTCCTCATATATAGCGGCCCCGCGCGGGCCAAGGACGAGAAGGCCGACGCTCCCGGCGGGGTCGTCCCCCTCACGTTGCGCGTGCCGCCCGCGCGGCTCAACGGACAGGTCCTCGCCCCGACCCACGGCGCGCAGAACTCGCTGCCCCTCCTCTCGGCCTTCCGCAAGAGCATCTCCGTCCTCCCGCCCGCCCGGGGCCGCGACGAGGCGGTCGGCGCGCTGGAGAGCCTCGAGACCCTGACGCTCAAGCAGAAGCCCGACGAGCGGCAGCGCTACCTCGACACCCATCTCGGCGAGTTCAACCAGGCGGTGCGCTCCGCGCCCAGCGACGCCACCGAGACCGGGCTGGCGCTCGCCAAGGCCGCGCTCGAGCTCAACGGCCGCGCCGAGCGCTGGAACGAGGCGCGCGAGTTCGCCGACAAGGCCCTCGGCTACGACCCGAACGACCGCGACGCCCTCATCGGCGGCTCGCGCGCGAGCTACTCGCTCAGCGACTTCCCCCGCTCCTGGGCCGAGGCCGACAAGGCCTCCCGCGTCGCTCCGGACGCGGCCGCCGCCTACACGGCGCGCGCGATGGCCTCCTACGGCCTCGGCCAGTACCTGCAGGCCATGGAGGACGCGCGCAAGGCGCTCGCGCTCGACCCCGACGACAAGACCGCCTTCGGCATCTTGAAGCTCGCCGAGGGCCGCGTGCGTCCCTCCGACATCGCGCCGGGGAACAACGAGCTGGCCGACCAGGTCGAGCGCGAGTACCACGGCATGGTCCAGCAGTTGAGCCAGGTCGAGGAGCGCCGCCTGACGCCCGGCACCGACGCCCGCCCCGCCGCCGCGTCGCGCCTCACCGCGGCCGCGGGCTCCAAGCTCACGGTCAAGGACTACTGGGGCGCGCTCGACCAGGCGGACAAGGCCCTGGCCCTCGACCCGCAGAACGCCACCGCGCGCTACTTCCGCGCCACGGCCAACGGCCTCATCGGCCGCTACGGCGAGGCCATCAAGGACGCCACCGAGGGCCTCGCCTTCTCTCCCGGCGACCACCACCTGCTCGACGCGCGCGCGTGGGCCTACAACCGCGTCGGGCGCATGGCCGACGCCATCGCCGACTCCAACCACGCCCTCGAGATCGACCCCAAGGACGCCTACGCCTTCGCCAACCGCGGCTACGCCTCGGAACTGCGCGGCGACTACGAGGCGATGGCGCGCGACCTGAAGGCCGCCGCCGCGCTCAACCCGCAGTTCGACCCGGTGTACCGCGACGCCGCCCGCCGCCACGGCCTCGCCGTCGACGGCGCGCCGGCGAAGACCGCGGGGCCGCGCCTGCCGCTGCCGCGGGGCCGCTCCTTCATGCTCGTGCTGGGCTTCTCGCTCGTCGGCGGCATCCTCATCGCGCTGGGACTCACCCAGGTCGGCGCGGTCGCGCGGGAAGCCCGCAAAGCCCCCGCCCCCTCGGGCATCGAGGCTCACTACGAGCTGGGCAAGCCCATCGGCTCGGGCGGCATGGGCGTGGTCTACGAGGCGCGCGACCGCAAGCTCGGCCGGCGCGTGGCGGTGAAGGTCCTGCGCGACGAGGCCCGCCTGGACCCCAGGGCCAAGGCGGACCTCCTGGAGGAGGCCCGCACCCTCGCCGAGCTCAGCCACCCCTCCATCGTGGACCTCCACGCCGTCGAGGAGGACGAGCGCGGCCTCTATCTCATCTTCGAGCGCCTGCGCGGGCGCCCGCTCGACGAGGTGCTCATCGAGCGGAAGCGCCTGACCCTGCGCGAGGCCAAGCGCGCCTTGGCCTCGGTGTGCGACGCGCTGGTCTACGCGCATGCCCGCGACGTCGTCCACCGCGACCTCAAGCCCGGCAACATCATGATGCTCGAGGACGGCTCGGTGAAGGTGATGGACTTCGGCATCTCGCGTCACGCCTCCGCGCCCGGCAAGGCCATCACGCAGAGCGTGGTCGGCACGCCGCACTACATGGCGCCGGAGCAGGAGTACGGGGTCGTGCGCAAGGAGAGCGATGTGTTCTCGCTGGGGGCCTGTCTTTATGAGCTGGTCACCGGCGCGCGCCCCTTCGAGGGCGGCCACGCGCCCAAGCTGGCCAAGAGCTTCATCCGCGCCACCACGCGCGTGCCCGAGCTGCCGCCCGAGCTCGACGCCTTCCTCGACAAGGCCCTGGAGCCCGACCCGGACCGCCGCATCGCGACCCCCGCCGAGTTCCGCCGCCGCCTGGACGCTCTCCCCGAGACCGCCTGACGGCGCGGTCTCAATAGCGCCGCTGCGGCAGGACCTGCACCGCGATCGCGGTCATGCCGGCCATGAAGATGGCGGCTCCGATCGGCAGATCCATGGCCAGGGAAGCCGTGAAGGCGAGTATGGTGAGCTGCATGCGCAGGAAATAAGCGAGTGGTCGGCCCGTCTCGTAGGCCCACACAGCCCAGACGAGAGGCGCCAGCGCGGCGAACAGACCGATGGCGCCGACCGGCCACAGCCCGGCCTGGACGACCAGCCCCGATGAGACCATCGACAGCAGCGCCGACGCCGCGACGGTGATGACCGCGTCGATGACGCGGCGGTCGGGGACGGAGACGCGCAAGATCATATCCCCGACCCCGGATAGAGCGTCCTTCACGGCGAGGGCGACGAAAAGGCCCGAGGCGACGGACGCCCCGACGCCCACCCCCAGCATGAGGGCCATCCACCAAGGCGCGCCATCCGCGAAGGCGATCCCCGCCGCCGCCAACCCGCCGAGGAGCGAACCGGCCGCGGTCCAACCCATCGCATCGGACGGAGCCGTCCGCAGGATTCCGCCGACCAGACCGGGCTTCAGGCTCAACTTCGCCAGGGCGTAGGCCGCGAGAGCCGATAAGAGAAGTCCGAGCATCCCTAAGCCGGGAGTCTCAAACAGGACGCCCGCGGACGCCGCGAGGACCACGGCGACGGCCGTGTACACGCGGGCGCCTAAGGCGCCTTTCCAAGCGGCGAAGACCGCCGTGGAGACCGCGACGAGAATGCCCGCGGCGCCCACAGGCGCGAAGGCCGGCACCGCGAGCAGCGCTCCCGAGGCCAGCGCCATGACCGCGGCGAGGGACGCGTACACGCGGCCCATGGCGGTCGGCAAGAAGACGGTGTCGACGGGTTCCGACGCCGACGCGCGCTGCGCCGCCACGGCGAGCGGCCGCTCGACCGCGGGCTGAGAGACCGCGGCGGGAGCGTCGCCGCTGAACGCCGCGAGGCTCGTCGGGATGTCGCGGGCGAAGCGCGTGGGCCGCTCCATGACGGCTTCCAGATTGGTGCCGGCGACGGCGGTCAGTCCCGCATCCTCGTAGACCGCGTGATCCAACGTCGCGTGCAGCTCGTCGGGCGAGACCCCCAACCTCCGGCTCACCGCGAAGACCCTGGCGACGACCGACATGGCGGCCATGCCGGACACGCGGCGCGAAAGGCCGATGACCTGGTCGAGATGCGCGCGGCCTTCCTCGTTGAAATAGGCGGAGTAGCGCACGCGGATCTCGCTGAGGTCGCGGGCGAGGTCGTGGACGCGCTGGTGGTCGGCGCGGGCCTGGTCGATGGACCCCCGCCGGTCGAGATGGCCGTTGGCGTCCTGGGTGAGGGCGTCCTCGGCGCGCTTCACGAACTGGGCGAGCTCGGCGCGCGCCGCGTCGGACGCGATGGCGGCGGCCATCTTCGCGTCAGGGACCGAGAGCGCGGCGAAGCTCTCCGCCGTCCAGCCGGCCTTCTCCAATTGGAACAGCAGCGGCGCCTGGACGATGAGACTGATGGGCCGGTCGCCGATGGCGGCGAGAGCCGGCAGACCGGGGCGGACGCCGGGCGCGACGCCCGAGAGCACCGCTCCCATCGGAGTGGCCCAGGCGCTGGGCGGCTGGACCGGCTTGATGACGGCGCCGAGGCGGTTGGCGGAAGCCGTCGTGGAGAGAAGGAGGGCGAGAGCGGCGAGGGCGAGCTGTTTCATGCCCTCAGGATGCCTGGAATCCGCCTCTCCCGACAGGAGCATCGGACCCTTCGGGGCTTAGAGCGTAGCGTCCAGAAGGGGCGTTGCGCGGATGCGCCCTAGATGCGCAACGCGGCTACGGCTTGCGGTAGGCGGCCCGGGCCTCGGGCAGCCAGCCTTCGATCTGGGAGATGCGGTCGGCGTTGGTGGGGTGGGTGCGCAGGTACTTCTCCATCCCGGACCCGCCGGAGCCGCCGGTGGCGGCGGCCATGCGCTTCCAGAACTCGACGGCCTCGGCCGGGTCGTAGCCCGCCTTGGCCATGAGGATGAGGCCGATATGGTCCGCCTCGCTCTCGTGCGCCCGGGAGAAGGGCAGGAGGGCGCCCACCTGCACGCCCGCGCCGTACGCCTTCTGGTACAGCGCCTGCGTCTCCGCCGGCTTCTGGGCCAGCACCGCCGAGAGCACCGCTCCGCCGTACTGCGCGAGCAGGCCCTGGCTCATGCGCTCGGCGCCGTGGCGGGCCAAGGCGTGCGCGATCTCATGGCCCATCACGACGGCCAGGCCCGCGTCGTCCTTGGCGACGGGCAGCAGGCCCGTGTACACCGCGACCTTGCCGCCGGGCAGGCACCAGGCGTTGATGGTCTGGTCCTCGACGAGCAGGTTGAACTCCCACGTGAAGTCCGGGCGCTCGGCCGCGGCGGCCAGGCGTTCGCCCACCCGGCGCACGCGCGCGACGGCGGCCGCGTCATTGGAGACCGGGCCCTTCTTCAGCGCCTCGGCGTAAGCCTGCTCGCCCAACTGGCGCTCCTGGGGGACGGACACGAGCATCAGGCTCTTGCGGCCGGTCATGGGCACGGCCTGGCAGCCGGCGAGGAGGAGGGCGGCGGCGACGGGAAGATGTCTCATTTCTCGGCCCTCTTGGCGATGATGTCCCACCACTCGCGGGTCAGCGGCTGGACCGACAGGCGCGAACGGTTGATGAGCGGCATCTTCTGGAGCGCCGGGACGCCGCGGATCTCGTCGAGCGAGACGTAGCGCTTCGCCTTCTTGACGAACTTCACGTCCACCTGGAACCACACCGGCGCCGCGGCCGGGGCGCGCGGCTCGAAGTAGTCGCTCTTGGGGTCGAACTGAGAGGGGTCCGGGTACGCCTCCTTGACCACCTCGGCGAAGCCCGCCACGCCCGGCGGCTCGGTGCTGGAGTGGTAGAAGAACACCTGGTCGCCCTTCTTCATGGACTTCATGAAGTTGCGGGCCTGGTAGTTGCGCACGCCGTCCCACCCCGAGACCCCTTTCTTAGCGAGGTCGTCGATGGAGAAGACGTCGGGCTCGGACTTCATCAGCCAGTAGGCGGGCACGAGCCGATTCTACCAAAGGCCCGTCAGAGCGACCAGCCGACGCCCGCGTAATAATTAGCCGACCAATAGTTGTAGCGGTAGGTGCTCTCGTAGAGCATGTTGGACGTGGAGCGGCGATAGGCGCCCGAGGCGATGAGCGAGAAGCCCTTGCCGATGAGCCACGACGTCGATAGGTTGACCGTGTGGGTGTCGAGGCGGATGGCGTCGAGACCGTAGGTCCCGTTGGCGTCCTGGATGGGCCGGTGGTCGAAGGCGCGCCGGCTGTAGGCGTAGCTCACCGTCGCGGAGAGCCGGCGGGCCAGCCTCGCCGCGAGGAAGGGGCCCGCGGACGTCTCGCCGTAGTCGTAGTAGCCGGGGTTGAAGCGCGTGTTGTTGGCGTCGTAGTTGTGCTGGGACGACTCCAGCCGCGCGTAGGAGAGGTTCAGGCCCAGGCTCGTCTCGAGCGGGCCCCAGGCGGGCAAGGCCCGGCGGGCGGACGCCGCGCCCACCACGTACGCGTCGAAGCGGTTGCGCCGGAGATACTCTCCGGATTCGGTGACGACGCGCTGGTCCCGGTAGGGACGCAGGGAGCCCAGCGCCGAGAAAGAGACCAAGGTGCGGTCGTCGGGCGTCAGGTCCAGCGCCGCCGAGTACTCGTAGGCGTTGAAGTCCAGGATGCGGTCGCCGGCGTTGACCTCGGAGCCCAGCTCCGCGGTCGCAGCGCTCAAGGCGCGGTAATGATAGAAGCGGACGGCGTAGGCGCTCAGTCCCTGGCGCAGCGAGCGCGCGGCCCCCTCGCCGACGCGCTCCAGCTCGATGGACGCGCCGACCTTATGGAAGTCGAACAAGCCGGCGCCCAGCTTCTCGTTCACGCTCTCCGTGAGCATCTCGTTCTTGTAGGAGAGCGTCGACTTGACGTTCCAGCGCTCGCTGAGCAGGCGAACCCAGCGCAGGGCTGCGGTGTTGTCGAGCGTCTCCTGGGTGAGGAAGCCGCCGCCGATGAGCTCCTGGACCTCGCGCGTGCGGCGATACTGGCCCGAGACGATGGGGATGAGGAGGTCGCGGTCCGACAGCTTCATGGCCGGAGTGAAGCTCCAATCCGCGTTGCCGTTGAAGGAGGTGTTCTCCCCCTGAAAGAAGAACTGCCCGCCGAGCAGCTCGACGCGCGCCGCGGGCACGAACTCCACCGCGGACGAGCGGCCGGGCAGGCACGCGCAGAGAAGGAGGGCGGCGGCGAGGAAGCGCGTCGTCATCCCGCTCAGAAGGGCTGTCCGGGAGCGCGCACGGCTCCGCCGCCGTCGCCGCCGCCGGCCGCGCCCGATTGGATGAGGAAGGAAGGACTGACGACGACGTCGATGTCCCCGCCGAAGCGCGTGCCGCGCACGCGCCTCTCGTAGTTGCGGCCGAGAAGATTGCCGCTCAAGCCGGAGTTGGCTCCGGCCGGGACGATCTTGCCGAGGTCGTCGATGACGAAGTCGTCCACGAAGAGGCGCTCGCGCGCGTTGTTGAGGCCGAAGTTCAGCAGCGGCGACAGGTTGACCGCGCCTGCGCCGTAGGTCAGGATGGCCCCGGAGTTGACGGGGTTGCCCGCCGCGTCCTTGCCGGAGAAGGCGTTGTCGCCCGTCGACTGGCGCGAGCCGCTCCCGGCGATCGCGACGAGCGCCCCGCCGTTGGCGCGCTCGACGATGTCGTGGTAGACGTTCCCGCCGAAGCGGCCGTCGTGCGCCAGCGCCTCGCCGAAGTCGAGGATGCCGTTGGAGTTGGTGTCGGTGAAGTCCAGGTAGTCGAAGCGCTTGGTCGTCCACGACAGCCCGGCCAGGGGCTCGTTCTTGAAGGAGGTGTAGGTCAGGCCGGTGCGCGTGCCGGAGAGGTCGGTGGGGTCGCGCGAGACGAAGGCGTCGGTCCAGTACGTGCCCACCACCGCGTTGCCAGCGCCGGGGTCGTTGCGGATGTCGACGTGGACCGGCTGGAGGTGCGCGGTCATGCCGGCCACCTGGGTGCCCATCGTCATGACGTTGTCGAAGGGACGGAAGGAGGCGTCCGTCCAGATGCGGTCGACGGCGCCCTGATTGCCGTTCTGGAACTCGTAGCTGTTGCCGAACATGGTCTTCCAGAAGACCGAGCTCGGGGTCACGAAGGCGTTGGCGATGGGGTCGAAGAAGGTCTGCCCGGGCAGATTGAACTGGCGCGGGGCGCCGTCGACGCCGAGCTGGACGTAGGATTCGCCGGTGGAGAGGTTGCGCAGGCTGAAGCGCTGCTGGACGGCGTAGAAGGCCGGCGGATTGGCGCCGGTCTGCGCGCCGAACAGGCTGCCCACCGAGCCGAGGTTGGCCGGCAGGGGGGCGTTGGCCTTCACCTCGACGCTGGCCAGGTCGGTGCGGCCGTCGCGCAGGCTGACCGAGACGAACTTGAAGGCGTCGGGAGCGGGACGGGTGATGAACTCCTCGACGCGCACGCGGCGGCCGAAGGCGTCGATGAGCGACTTGCCGGCCTGGTACAGCTCGTTGCGCTGCTCGAAGGCGGCGGAGGACTCGCGCTGGTTCTGGTTCTCGAACTGGCCGGCCTCGCGGGCGACGAAGTTCTTGAGCTGGTCGGGGTTGAAGCCGAACTGGGGCTTGCCCTTGTCGCCCTGCCGGTCGCCCGGGGCGCCCGGGCCTCCCGGAGGAGGAGGCGGGCCCGCCTTGCGCTCTCCCGGCGCGGCGGGCCCCGCGGGCCCCGCGGGGCCCTTGGCCGGGGGCATGCGCGGGTCCGGGCGCGCTTCGAAGCGCTGCACCGGGGCCAGGCGGCCGGCCATGGATTCGACGCGCTGGCTGGCGCCGACGAGGGCCTCGTCGCCGAGGGACCCGCGCACGGAGACGAGCCCGCCGAACACCTCGACGGCGCTCTTCTTGTCGCCGAAGGACTCGACCGTGAACTCGGTGCCGCGCACGGCGGCGACCGCGGTGGGCGTGCGCACCAGGAAGCGCCGCCCCGCGAGCTTACTGACCGCGCACCAGACCTTACCGAGCGTCAGGTTCACCGTGATGGCGTCGGGCTTGTCCTCCTCGATGGAGAAGCGGGCGCGCTGGTCCACCGTGGTCTGCGAGCCGTCGCGGAACTGGAGGAAGGCGTTGCTTCCCGGGCCGACGCGGACCACGTCTCCGGGCCCCAAAGTCGTGGGCAGGCGCGAGACCGGCTCGACCACCTTGCCCTTGGCGCGCTCCACGCTGACCGAGCCCGTGTAGCCGATGATGGAGGCTCGCGAGACCGTCGGCTGCGGCGCGTAGCTGCTGACCGGCGGCGCCGAGGGCGCGGCAGCGGGGGCGGGCGCCGCGGCCGGCGAAGCGGCCCGCGCGGACGAGACGGCGACGACGCTCAGACACAGGGCCAGCCACGCCGCGGCTCGTTTCGTCATGCGGGAAGTATAACCGTATTCCCTTTATCGGCAATGGCGTAAGAGTTACAACCCGCTGTGACCTTCGTCACCGACGCTTCGCGCGGGCGCGCAACTCGGCGGCGAGACGCCGCGGCTTCTCCCACTCCGGGGCGAGCTCGACGGCCCGGTCGTACTCCTTCAGGGCAAGCTCGGAGCGGCCGCTTTCCTCTAGATAGGCGCCCAGGTTGGCGCGGGCCTGTGGGGTCTCCTGGAGCGCCAGCGCCTCGCGGAAGGCGGCTTCGGCGTCAGTCAGCCCGGCCTGATGGCGCGTGATGGCCAGCCACGTCCAGTTCTGCGGGTCGCGCGGCTCCAGCCTCGCGGCGGCGGCCGACGCCTCGGCCGCGCCGGCGGCGTCCCCCTTCGCCAGCAAGGTCTGCGCGAGGAACAGCCGCGCCGCGGCGCTGGCGGGCGCGGACGCCGTCCCCCGGAGCGCCAGGGCCGCGGGGTCGCGCAGGAGCATGGTCCGGCTCACGGCGCACCCGCCCCACCACAGTCCCAGCGCGGCGACGGCCGCGCGCGACCGCTTCCCCTCGACGCGCGACAAGCCCCAGCAGACGCCCGCCGCGGTCAGGTAGAGGTAACGGTCGGCGACCGGGCTCTTGGCCGCGAAAGGAACGAGATGCAGGAAGGGCAGCAGCGCCGCGAGCGGCCAGAGCAGGTAGAACAGGGACTCGCGCTCGCGCCGCTTGAGCCAGAGGAGGCCCGCGTAAGGCGCGAGCAGGAGGAGGATCCAGGCGTCCCCATCCGGGAAGGCTCGGAACAGTCCCGGCGCGGGAGGCCAGACGAGCGCGCCGAGATACCACGCCAGCGCCGCGAGCGGGCGCGGCTCGGCCGGCACGAGCATGGCGGGCGGCGGGACGAGCCAGACGAAACGCAGGAACAGGTAGGCGGCGGCGAGGACCGCGTGCGGCGCGAGCGCGCGCAGGACTTCGGCGAGACGGCGGCGCTCGATGAGGAGGCCGTGGAGCAGGAGCAGCGGTCCGGCGGCGAGCGCGGTCTCCTTGGCGAGCAGGCCCGCGGCGAGCGCGGCCGCCGACCAGCCTCGCCGGCCGGAGCGCCACGCCAGCAAGGACGCGAGCACGGCGGCGGCGGACAGGAGATGCCCCTTGAAGGCGGCGAAGAACACCGCGTCGGCGCCGAGCGGGAAGAGCACGAACCGGACGCCGGCGGCCGCGCGGCCGCTCAGGCGGAAGACCAGCCAGCCGCACGCCCCGTGGAGGAGGACGGACAGCAGGCGCAGGAGCGGCGGCCACTCGACGAACGCGCGGTTGAGGACGGTGACCAGCGGCTGCCAGGTCCGTTCCGCGGTGGCCGCGAAATAATGCGGGGAGAGGAGCAGGGCCCAGAACTCCCGCGCCGGCGCGCGGAGGAAGGGCGCGCCGAAGACGTAGGGGCCGTCGTCCAGATAGACCGGGGCCAGGAGGCACGGCGCGTACAGCGCGAGAGCGAGGGCGACGAGGAGGAGCGGCAGCGCCGCTTCGCGGCGGACGGAGGTCACAGTTCTTTCTTCAGCTCGGTGAGGAGGCGCGCGGCGCGCCGGCGGTCGGCCGGCGTGGGCTCCACTTTAGCATAGACCTTCCGGTACTTGGCCTCGGCCAACTCGGCCAGAGCGGCGAGCTCCGGACGGCGCGCCCGCACCGCCGCCGCGTACTCGCGCGGGGTCTGCCACGGCTCGCGGGGCAGGCCGGCGCGGGCGAGCATCTCGGCCGCGCGGTCGAACGGGTCTTCGGAGCGGAAGAAGCGCGCGGCCAGACGCTTGGCCGCGCCGTGCGCGAGGAAGCCGAGCAGGAGCAGAGCGATGGCGGGACGCACCAGGTCCGCCAGGCGGTCGCGCAGGCGCGAGAGGCTCTGTCCCACGCCGAACTTGAAGAAGGTGTCGCGCTGGGCGTGCTGGTCGTAGCCGATGACGTGGCGGTACCACGACACCTGCATGGCGTCCAGCCATCGCTCCAAGCGCCGCGCCAGGACGTCGGCCGCCCCCGAGAGGCGCGACTGCCCGGGCGTCGCCTCGAAGCGCGTCCAGCCCTTGCCCGGGAGGTACGCCTCGATCCAGGCGTGGGCGTCGCTCTGGCGCACATCGTAGAAGAGGCCGTACTCGTTCCAACCGTCGGAATGGAAGCCCGACACCAGCCGCGTGGGCACTCCCGCGTGGCGCAGGAGGATGGCCGCGGCGGTGGCGAAGTACTCGCAGTTCCCCTTGCGGCCCGTGAACAGGAAGTATTCCAGCGAGGTGTTCTTGCCGTCGGAGAACGTCGAGTAGCCGTAGCCTTCGCGCAGGCGCGCGAGGACGGCGCGGACCTTGGCCTCGGGCTCGGCCGCGTCGCGCGTCCAGTCCCGCGCCAGCGCGGCCGTGCGCGGGTCCGTGGAGGAGGAGGTGTCCGAGGCGCGGCGCAGGATGTCGGCGAGCGCCGCGGGGGCGGCGTCGGTGGGCCAGCGCCCCTCCGGCAGGGAGCTCACGCGGTAGCGCGCGCCGCCGAGATAAGGCCGCGCGGCGTGGAGGCTGTCGGTGTGGTCGAACCAGGCGTCGCCGTCCAGGCCCTCGACCGTCCACGCCGCGCCCACGGTGAACAGGACGGCGAGGTTGATGGGGCCGATGGTGAACTCCCAGACGGGCGCCTTCCCGCCCGGCGGCTCCGTGGGGAAGACGACGGTCCCGTCCTTCTTCCACCCCCAGGCGCGGCTCTCCGCGCTGCGGCGCTTCCCTCCGCGCCCCGCGTAGGCGAAGTCCAGCCCCGTGCGCCCCCACACGCGCCCGTCGAAGAAATCGAACGCCGAGCCGCGCACGTAGATGCCCGGCGGCTTGAAGCCCTCCGGCGGCGGCGACTCCGGCCGCACGCGCATGACGCGCGCCGACGACTTGCGCAAGGTCCCGAAGTGGCCGAGGGACACGCGCTCGGTGAAGCCGGTCACGCTCTGGGAGCGCACCTGCAGCTTGTCGATGCCCGAGGCGAGGAAGGGGTTGAAGCGGCGCAGCCCCTCCACGCGCGGCGTGACGAGGAACAGCAGGACGCCTCCCGCCATGCCGGCGGCCAAAGCGCCGCCCAGAGCCGGCGTCCACGTCCGCCACCGCGCCGCCGGCGCCCCCGCCTGGAGGGCCAGCCAGGACGCGGCGAAGACGAGATAGAGGAGGAACAGCGGGAAGTACCACGGGCTGATGGTCAGTCCCGAGGCCAGCAGGAAGGCGAGATAGAAGATGAGGAAGACCTGGCGCAGCTCGCGGGCGGACCAGGGGTTGAGCAGACGGTTGACCACGAGGTACCCCAGCAGGTGGACGTTGGCCAGAGCCGCGCCCGACCAGCGCCAATCCACGAGCACCATGAAGGCCAGGACGCCCACGGACAGGACCGACCAGACCGGCGCCGGCAGGAAGGGCCCGCCCCTCAGATGGAGGAAGAAGGCGGCCGGGAGCACGGGCGTGAGGGCGAGCAGAAGACGCGGCGAGACCTCATCGATGAGGAACAAGGACGCCCACACGAGGACGGCGCCGCCCAGCAGCAGGCGCCGAGACGCGGGCGAATCGACGGGGCCGGCGTCGCGCGCCGGAGCGGGGACGTCCACGGGACGCGCGACGGCGCCGTCGCCCGCCAAGGCCAGCGCCTGCAGGAGGACGTCGAGGTGCTTGA
>CAZTZW010000019.1:0-17303 GCA_964618085.1 uncultured Elusimicrobia bacterium | reverse complement strand
GCGGCGCTGCGGGCGGTCTTGGAGCGCCGCGCGGCCGACGCGGGCGCGGTGCTCGCTTCCGCCGGCGTCGAGCCTTCCGCGGCGCTGCTCTCCGCCGTCGCCGCCCTGATCGCGGAGCTGTTCCCCGCCGACGCGTGGGAGGGCGCGCGCGCGCACCATGAGGCCGCGAGCCGCGTGCTCGCTCCGTTCGCCGCGACCGCGCTGGTCCTGTCGGAGACCTCCAACGTCGAGGCGACCTACCTGCTCGCCGCCGCGCGCTCCCGCGGTTTCGAGACCATCGGCGTGCAGGAGGGGGGGCATTACGGCTACGAGGACGATTACGTCAACGGCTTCGAGCTGGAGTACCCGCACTTCGACCGCTTCGTCACCTGGGGCTGGACGCGCTTTCCCGAGGGCGGCGGCATGGGGCGGGTGAAGGCCGTGCCGCTGCCGGCCCCATGGCTGTCCGAGCGCGAGAAGCAGTGGCGGCGGGACGTCTCCCCGGGCCCCGCGCGGTGGGAAGCCGAGCGGCCATACGATCTTCTGGTGATGAGCAACAAGATATATCCGTACCCGCCCGCGCCCAGCGGCGGCGCCGTCTCGCGCAGCGACCATACGCCGGCCTTCGCCGCCGAACTCAAGGACCTCGTGGGCCGCGCGGGGGATCTCGGTATCCGCGTCCTGCTCAAGTCCTTCAACGTTTCGACGATGCGACAGTTGGCCGGGACGCTGGAGGAGCTGAGGACCTTGGGCGGCGCGTCGTACGCGCACGTCGAGCGTTTGGACAAAGGCATGCATCCCGCCCTGGTGGACCGTGCGCGTATGGTGCTCTGGGACCAGCCGGGGACCGGTTTCCTCGAGTGTCTCGCCGCGGGTCTGCCGACCATGGTTCTGTGGAGCCGGCTCTACAACCGCGAGGTGCCGTGGGCCCGCGACGCGTTCGCGGCCCTGGAACGCGCAGGGCTGGTGCATCGCTCGCCCGCCCGGGCTCTCGAGGAGTTCTCCCGATTCAAGGCGTCGCCCACGTCGTGGATGCGCGAGCCCGCCCGAGTCGCCGCCGCGCTCGCATTCCGGGCGGAGTACGCCCGTACGGACCCGCGTTGGGTCGAGGCGTGGCGGCCCTTCGTCAGAGCAGCATGCTCTCGGCGATGAGAGAGTCGGCCGGGATGTCGGCCTTGGCCTTGCGTCCGACGACCTGTGACTTCTTCCACGCCGGGATGCCGGTGCCGGGGTTCTTGAGCGTGAGCATGTCCGCGGCGATGACAGAGCCGGCCTTGATGGCGGTCTTCGAGACCCAGGAGACGTGGTATTTATCGCGGGTGATCTGCTCGACGGGAAGGAGGCGCTTGACCCCGTCCCCGAGCATGATCTCGACGGCGCGGATGTCGGACACGACCTGCTTGAGCTGGGCCGGATCGATGGAGAGTTTGTGGTCGAATCCCATCATCTTGGTGTCGAGCGTGATGTGGCGCTCGACCACGCAGGCGCCCCGAGACACGGCCGCGACGGTCGCCAGGGTCCCCACCTCGTGTCCGGAGTATCCCACCGGGACGCCGTAGCGCGACGCGAGGGTGTCCATCACGCGCAGGTTGGCGTGCTCGTACGGCGTGGGATAGGACGACACGCAGTGCAGGAGGATGAGCGGGCAGCCGGCCTTCTTGAACAGCTCCACGGCGCGGTCCACCTCCTCGGGCAGCGCCATGCCGGTGGAGAGGATGCACGGCTTCTTCCGGGCGACGACGTGCTCGAGGAAGGGCAGGTTCGTGAGGCTGTGGCTGGCGAGCTTGTACGCCTCCATGCCCAGGCCCTCGAGGAACTCGAACGACGGGACGTCGAAGGGCGTGCAGAAGAAGGGGAGGCCCGCGGCGCGCGAGCGCTCGATGAGCTCGCCGAACTCGGCCTTGTCGAACTCCATGTGTTCGCGGATGGCGCGGTAGGTCGAGCCGAAGGCCGGGAAGCGCCCGTCCGCGGCGTCGAGCACCGAGCCGATGGCGAGGCTCTCGACGTCCCGCTTCTGGAACTTCACCGCGTCGCAGCCCGCCTCCTTGGCGGCGTCGATGAGCTTCTTGGCGATCTCGAGCTCGCCGTTGTGGTTGAGGCCGATCTCGGCGATGACGAAGCACGGCTTGCCGGGTCCGATGTCGCGGCCGAGGAAGCGGACGGGGGCGATGGGGGTCATGCGAACTCCTGGGGGCCCTTCTCGAGGGCGAGCTGGATGACGGCGCGGTCGAAAGGGTCGTTGGCCTTCAGCGAGTAGAGCTTCCCGTCCAGCGGGGTCAGGCCGATGCTGTCGCCGAGCAGGCGCCCCTGGCGGATGAACTCGCTCGAGGAGAGCGTGCCCAGGCCGACGAGGCCGCGCTGGGTCGGCTTGATGCGCGAGCGCACCAGCTCCCCGGAGTCGGCCCGCACCAGGCCCTGCTCGGTCTCTCGCCAGTGCGGGGTGTAGTCGCGCAGGCAGGGCACGAGGCTGTCGGCCCCCGACTCGGCGAAGCGCGCGCGCAGCTCGGAGAAGAAGCCGGCGGGGCGGAAGGGGAACAAGGGGTTGGCGTAAAGCACCGCGTCGAAGTGGCGCTCTCCCGTCTCGCAGGCGGCCAGCGCGTGCTGCAGGGCCCTCTCCACGCCGAGATCGGGGGAGAGGAGTTCCGGGGGACGCTTCAACGCCAAGGCGCCCATGCGCTCGGCGGCGGCGAGCGCCGCGGGATCGTCGGCGAGAACGGCTACGGTCTTCGCGACCTTCGAGTCGAGCGCCTCGCGCAGGCAGCGCTCCAGGAGGTCCTGGCCGGCGATGCGCGGCGCCGGGCCCAGGACGGGCAGCACGATCAACAGTTCCATGGCGTGGGCCGGGGAGTCCCCAACGGGCTCGCCGTGGCCGAGAGACTCGAGGATGCGCACCACGTTGCGCGCGCGCTCAGGGTCGCCGTCCTGGTGGATTCCGTGATAGTGGTACACCGGGGCTTCGGGCTCGTAGGCGAGCCGCCAACCCTTCTCGATGACGGCTTTGCCCCAGATGCGGTCCTCGATGTTGGTGGCCTCGGCATCGAAGGGGATCTTCTCCCAGACCGCTCGCCGCAGCATGCTGTTGGCGTTATGGAAGAACGTGTCCTTGACCTGGACGCGGTGGTCCAGGCCGAAGGTGTTGAGCAGGTCTCGCTTGTCCTGGGGCGTGCTGTAGGCCATGGGGAGCTGGCGGCCGTAAACGCCGGCGATCTCGGGGCGCTCCATGTTGGCGAGGAGCCGTGAGAGCCAATCCGTGCGCTGTGGGATGCAGTGGGCCGAGACGCAGACGATGAATTCGCCGCTGGAGGCCCGGATGCCAGCGTTGAGCGCGTCGCCCGGGCGGTAGCGGTCGATGGTGACGACCTTCACGGGATACTTCTTCGCCACGGCCACCGTGTGGTCGGTGCTGCGGTTATCCACCAGGATGACCTCGTAATCCTTGAAGTCCTGCTGCTGTATCATCCGCAGGCAGCGGCCGACCCAGCGCTCCTCGTTCTTCGTCCGGACGATGATGGATATCTTTGGCATGGGAGGTCCTAGCGCGTGTATTTCTTCAAGAAGCCAGCTTCCTCTCCGAGGTCGAGGCCCCTCACGTCCGAGGGTTCCGGAGGCAGCACCGCGGGGAAGACCGTGAAGTTGAGGGCCTCGCGGCGGCCGCGCGCTGGATCCCAGGCGCGGTGCACGGCGTTGTTGTTGAAGATGATGACGGTCCCGGGCTCGCCGAGCGCATGCGCGAGCTCGAAGCGCTCCTTCACCCAGGCGTCGTCGTAGCGGTCGCCGACCTTGCCCAGCGCTGGACGGAAGCCTTTGTGCGAGCCGCGCGCGACGGTGAGCGGGCCGTCCTCCACGCCGCGCACGGGGGTTAGGTAAGTCATGACCTTGAGACTGCCCGTGGGATAGTTGTCGCGGTGCCAGGCATAGGAGCCCTGCACGGCCGGCACGGGCTGGTTGCGGTAGCAATAGACGTCGCGCGCGGCCCATCCGCCGCCGTAGTAGGCGCCGAGGATCGGGTCGATCGCGTCCCGGAAGACGCGGTAGAGGTCGAATTTCCGCTGGTAGTTCTTGACGTGCAGGAAATAGTAGCGCTCGACCTGCTCGCGCGTCGCGTCGGCGGCCTCCTTGAGGATCTTGCCGTCCGGGCTGTAGACCAGCTCCTCCCGGTGGTCGAGGTCGAACCATTCCTCGTTGGCCGCGCGGATGCGCGCGACGACGGCGGGCTCGAGGAGGCCGGGCAGGACCAGGATGCCGTCCTCCGCCAGGCGCTCGGCCCGGGGATCGGGCTCTGGAGGTCGCGCGCGCAGGACGCGGGCCAGCCGGGCGCGGGCGGCGTAGCCGGCCTCGACGGCGGCGCCGATGAGGTCGCTCACCGCCGCTCCTCGGGCCCGAACTGCTCGGGGTACTCGCGCTGAGCGCGGCGATAGTCCTCGAGCTGGCCGATATCGAGCCAGTACTCGGAGACCGGGAAGCACCCGACTGAGCCGGCCCGGGAGACGCGCAGATCCTCGAGCAGATCGGGCATGTCCCGAGGCTCGCCCTTCTTGAGGCGCTTAAGCACGGAGGGGGCGAGCACGTAGATGCCCGCGTTGACGAAGAACTTGTGGACCGGCTTCTCGACGATGCCGGTGAGGCGGCCGTTCTCCATCTGGGCCACGCCGTAAGGGACCTGGAAGTCGTACTCGCGCACGCACAGCGTGGCCTCGTGGCCCTCCGACTTATGGTAGTCGAGCAGGGAGCGGAAGCCCACCTTGGTGAGAAGATCGGCGTTCATGACGAGGAAGGGCTCCGAGAACTCGCGTCCGATGAGGCTCAGCGGGCCCGCGGTGCCCAACTCGCGATCCTCGGTGACGTACTCGATCTGCGCCCCCCACCGAGAGCCGTCGCCGAAGTAGGCCTTGATCTGGTCGCCGAGGTAGTTGACGCTGAAGACGAGCTTGGTGAGGCCGGCCGCCACCAGGCGCTCGACGTTGTGCTCGAGGATGGGCTTGTCGCCCACCCGCATGAGGGGCTTGGGGGTGTTGTCGGTCAGCGGACGCAGGCGTTTGCCCAGGCCGCCGGCCATCACGATGGTCCAGTGAGGCAGCGCGGAGGCGACGCCGAGGTGGTCCACCATGCCGGCCAGACCCGCGAGCCGGCCCTGCGCGTCCACGAGGGGGATGTAGGCGCGGTTGCGCTCGCGGAAGAGGGCGCCGAGCGCCTCGTCGTCGAGGGTCGCGGAGGCGGTGAACGGCTTCGTGTTCATGATCTTGGCGACGGGCGCGTCCATAGGCTGGCCGGCGAGCAGGGCGCGGCGGATATCGCTGTCGACGATGATGCCCTGCAGGGTCTTGTCGGCGCCCAGGATGAGGGCGATGCCCACGCCGGATTTGGTGAGGGCCTCCATGGCGTCGCGCATGGTCGCGTCCGCCTTGAGGAGGATCTCCGGATGTTCCTTCAGATGCCGCTGTCTCATCGAGTCTTCCTCGCCGGGGTCCCGACCACGGTCGCTCCCGCCGGCACGTCCTTCGTCACCGTCGCGCCCGCGCCCACGCGGGCGCCCGCGCCGACCTTCACGCCGGGCAGGACCACGGCCAGCGCGCCGATGAAGGCGCCCTCGCCCACGTTCACGCCGCCCAGCAGCACGGCTCCGGGGCTCACGAAGGCGTGAGCTCCCACGACGCAGTCGTGCTCGACGATGGCGCCGGTGTTGACGACCGCGTTCTCTCCCACGAGCGCCCGCGGGTGGATGACGGCCCGCGTGAGCGCCTGCGCGCCCTCGGCCAGCACGGCGGTGCGCGCGACCCACGCCGAGCGGGCGATGACGGGCGGGAAGCGGTAGCCTCGGGCGCGGAACGACTCATAGAGCGCGCGCCGCGCGCCGGTGTCCCGTCCCGCGCCCAGGCCGTTGGCCAGCCGCAGCGAACCGGGCTTGGAGCGCAGGACGACCTCGTCCCCGCCGAGGACCTTCGAGCCCTCGATGGTCCGCCCGCGCAGGGACGCCCGCGCATCGGTGAAGCCGGCGACGCCGATGCGGGCCTCGCGCAGGACCGCCGCGACGACCGACGCGTGGCCGCCGGCTCCCAGGATCACGGTCCTCATGGGCGTCCCTCGTAGAAGGACTTGCGCGGCGCGCCGGAGAGGTCGACGCGGGCGAGCGCGTCGGCGATGCGCCGCGAGACGGGGCCGCCGCGGTAGGGACTGGCGCCCCTGCAGGAGCGCCGGAAGGACGGCGAGAGGGCGCGGCGGAGGGCGGCCGACACCGCGGCGGCCGAGGGCGCGCAGTCGATGACGGAAGGCGCCTTCAGCCGTCCGTCCTGCCGGGCGCCGACGTTGACGGTCGGCACCCGCAGCAGCGGCGCCTCGATGACGCCGCTCGACGAGTTGCCCACGCAGGCGGCCGCGCGGCGCAGGAGGCTGAGCCAGCCGCGGTTCCCGAGAGAGGAGACCACGCGGAAGCGGCGCGGGTCGCTCGCGGCGAAGGCCTTGAGGCGCGCGTTGACGGCGCGGCCCCCGGCGTCGGCTCCGGCGAAGGTGAACACGGCACGGCGCCCGCTGGCTTTCACCGCGCGCAGCACGGCGTCGAGTTCGCGCAGCGGGTCGGCGCCGCTCGGATGGTAGGTCACCGCCAGCGGCGCGGGGCTCAGTGACAGGCCGACGGCCGCGGCGAGCTGCGCGTCCGTCAGGGGCCGCAGGGCGGCGATGTTCTCGAGGCCGGGGGCTCCCGCCAGGTGCACGCGGCGGGGGTCCTCGCCCATGCGCACGACGCGGCGGCGGTAGGGCTCGGCGGCGACGAAGTGGAGCCAGGACAGCTTGGTGAGGGCGTGGCGCACCTGCTCATCGATGACGCCCTCGCTGGCCTCGCCCCCGTGCAGATGCGCGATGGGCAGGCGCAGGGCCACGGCCGCGGTCGCGGGCGCGAGGAGCTCGTAGCGGTCGCCCAGCAGGACGAGCACGTCCGGCTTTAGGCGCGTGAACGCGTCCACGAAGCCCGGGATGGCGCCCGATACGGAGCGCGCGATGGAGGCGGCGTCGTCCCCGCCGCCGCGCATGGGCACGCGGGCGGAGACGGGGAAGGCTATCTCCCGCGCGGTGCGGCCGAAGGCGGCGTCCAGGTGCGAGCCGGATACGACCAACTGCAGGCGCAGGCCGCGGCGAGCGGCGACGGCGCGCATGACGGGCGCGAGCAGGCCGTACTCGGCGCGCGAGGTGGTGACGACGCAGACCTTGCGGCTCATGCGAGGGCCTCCCAGGTCAGGGTCTCGTCGGCCTCGACGGCCTTCTTGAGGCGGCGTCCCAGCACGCGCTCGAGCTGGGCGGGCGCGATGCCGTCGCCGGGGCGTTTGAGCGCGAGGTCGCCGCGCGTGAGCGCGTGCCCGGCGGGCAGGTCCTTGGCGGCGACCACGCTGCGGCGGGCCACCGTGCGGTTGGCCAGCTCGCTGGCGACGGGGCGCTTGACGCCGTCCCCCAGCGCCGCGCTCACCGAGCGCACGGCCTTCACCAGCGCGGCGAACTCGGCCGGGTCCAGGGACGCGGCCTGGTCGGGTCCCGGCAGCGTCTTGTCGAGCGTGAGGTGCTTCTCGAGCACCGCCGCGCCGCGCGCGGCGGCGGCGACGGAAACCTCGATGCCCGGCGTGTGGTCGGAGTAGCCCACGGGCAGGCCGAGCGTCTCGCGCAAGGTGTCCATGGCGCGCAGGTTCGCCTGGTCGGCGGGAGCGGGGTACTCGGTGAGGCAGTGGAGCACGGTCAACGGCGCGACGGAGACCGCGCGCAGCCAGCCCACGGCCTCGGCCACCTCGGCCAGCGTGCTCATGCCGGTGGAGAGGATGAGCGGCTTGCCTTTGCGGGCCACGTGCTGCAGCAGCGGCTTGTTGGTTAGCTCGCCGGAGGGGAGCTTGAACAGCGGCACGCCCAGCCCGTCGAGCAGGTCGGCGCTGGCCTCGTCGAAGGGCGTCGAGAGGAAGGTGAGGCCGATGGCCTTGCAGTGCTCCGCCAGCGCCCGGGTGTCGGCGTCGGAGAGCTGGAGCTTCTTGATCATGTCGAGCTGGCTCTCGGAGGCGCCGGTGGACCTCTTCTGGTAGGCGGCCTTCTGCGCACGGCGCGAGACCAGGTTCTCGGCGTTGAAGCTCTGGTACTTCACCGCGTCGGCGCCGCAGGCTTTGGCCGCGTCGGCCAGCCTCTTGGCCAGAGTCAGGTCCCCGTTGTGGTTCACGCCGGCCTCGGCGATGATGTAGACGGGGGCGGTGGAAGCCCCGGCGGCGGCGGCGCGCGCGGCCTGGAGGCCGGTCACGACGGCCCAGTCGTAGGGCGTGTCCACGTCGGCCGCTTCCTCGGCGGAGACGACGATGGCCTGGCGGGGCTCCGCGTGGAAGGTCCTCGTCCTGCGCAGCGTGTCGACCGACACGATGAACACGGAGCCGTCCAAGGCGTAGGCCTCGGGCAGCTGCTGGCGGGGCGCCGGCGTGCCCAGCCCGTCGATGAAGGGGCGCAGGCGGCCCTGTCCGTCCACCTGATAGCACCAGTGCGGGTGGAAGCGCGAGGGCGTGACCGAGACGACGGACTCGCCGCGCCGCTCGAAGAGCGCGACGGCTTTGCGGATGGTCTCGGGGGAGCGGAAGGGGGAGGTCGGCTGCAGCACCATCACGGCGTCGGGGCGGTAGTCCTCCTCCTTCGCCAGACGGTCGAGCAGGTGCAGCGCCGCGTCGATGAGGGCGGAGCCGTCCTGCGCGAGCTCGGCGGGGCGGAGCTTCGGCACGGGCACGCCGAACTCCTCGGCGACCTTCGCGATGGCGGGGTCGTCGGTGGAGACCTCGATGCGGTCGAGCGCCCCGGACTCGCGCGCCGAGAGGATGGCGCGCCCGAGCAGCGGCACGCCCCCGAGGGGCCGGATGTTCTTTCCGGGCACCCCCTTGGAGCCGCCGCGCGCCGGGATGAGGCCGAGGATCTTCATCTCAGCGGCTCAGGATACCTGATGCTTCAGCTTCCACTCGCCGTTCACCTTGTCCCACAGGTGGGGGGAGCGGTAGGAGTCGGCGACCTCCCAGAAGCGCGCCTCGGTGAGGCCGGTGTACTCGAGGAACTCGCGGAAGTGCTTCTGCGGGAACTCCCCGTCGTAGCGCCGGACGAGGGCCACGCCCTCCTCGCGAGCGATGTGCCCGTCGCGGATCTCGTGCGCGGCGTCGGACGTCGCGCGCCCGATGCCGAACTTCACGAAGCCTAGCCAGTAGTGGAAGCCGTCGATGCGGTCGTCGAGGCTGGCGTACTTGGAGTAGGTGCCCTCCGAGCGCCCCTGCTCGTTGGCCTGCATGCCGGTGTGCTCGACGGCGTAGTAGTAGTTCTCCTGCGGCACCCACTTCTTGTAGTAGCCGAGGAAGCGGATCTTGAGGCCGGCCTGCTCGGCCTCCTTCTGGGAGGGCGGGAGGTAGTAGTGCAGGTCCTCGGCCTTCACGCCGTGCTTGGTCCACTCGAGCGGGCCCACGCCGGAGAAGTAGTGCTTGATGAGGTCGCCGGAGGCGTCGTGACCGTTGCGGCCGATGGCGCTCTTGTCGCCGCCGTACTCGACCTCCCCGTCCTCGCCGTACATGATGAGCGGGACCTTGTGCTTGACCGCCATCTGCATGGGGAACGCCTTCTGTCCGTAGATGAAGGGCTGGAAGGGGTCGCCGAGGTGCTCGTAGGCCAGGCGCGTCATCTCGCGGTGCACCTTGCCGTTGGGCGTGCCCAGGATGTTGTCGAAGCCGGAGTGGATGAAGGCTTGGAGGTTCTTCCAGCCGAGCTCGGTGTAGATATGCGGGGCCCAGGTGACCGTCAGGGGGTGCATCCCGTACTTGGTCTTGAGGAGGTGCGCGGTGAAGGCGCTGTCCTTGCCGCCCGAGCAGGGGACGATGACGTCCCAGGAGCCGTCCTTGGAGCGGTGCTGATCGCAGAGCTCGACGAGCTCTTGGTCCCGCTTCTTCCAGTCGATCTGCGTCCGCTTGAGCTCGGCCACGTGGCAGGCGGAGCACTCGCCCTTCTCGTCGAAATGGATGCGCGGGCGCTGGTTGGAGACCACGCACTTGGTGCAGTACTTCACGTCCAGAGGGAGGTTGTACTTGCGGATGAGGGGGTGGTCGTAGGCGGGGGAGGCGTCTTTCGGCTTCATGCGGTCTCCTCGACGAAGTTCTTCAGGATGGCGAGCCCCGGGGCGCTGCTCTTCTCGGGGTGGAACTGGCAGCCCGTCACGCGCCCGCGGCGCGCGACCGAGCAGAACGACTGGCCGGCGTAATCGGTCGCGGCGAGCCGGTCCGCCGGATCGCTGGGAACGACGAAATAAGAGTGCACGAAGTAGACCTCTGGACGCGCGCTCAGTCCGTCCAGCAGGGTCCCCTTCCAGGGCGCTTCGGGAGTGAGCGGAGTCCAGCCGACGTGCGGGACCTTGCGGTCCGCGCCGCGGGGGAAGGGCACGCAGCGTCCGGGGATGATGCCCAGGCCCTGATGGCGGCCGAACTCCTCGCTCTCGTCGAAGAGAAGCTGCAGGCCGAGGCAGATGCCCAGAAGAGGGCGGCCGGAGGCGGCGAAGTCGCGCAGCGGACCGACGAGCCCGCGCTCCTGCAGGCCGCGCATGCCGTCGCCGAAGGCTCCGACGCCCGGAAGGACGACCTTCTCGGCCGAGGCCAGCGCCGCGGGCTCGCCGGAGACCGCCACGTCTGCCGCGCCCACGGCGCGCAGCGCCCGGGTCAAGCTGAGCAGGTTGCCCAGCCCGTAATCAACGACCAGCAAAGGCAAAGGTCTTGCTTTCATCTTCGGATCGGACGGGGATGCCCTTAGCGGACATGTGGCGCTTCAATTCGCCGACGGTGCATTTGTCGTAGTGCAGGAGATGGGCGACGGTGACGGCGTCGGCCTTGCCTTCGAGCACGGCTTGCGAGACGTGTTCCGGCGAGCCCGCGCCGCCGCAGGCGATGACGGGGATGGGCACGGCCTCGGAGACGCGGCGGGTGAGATCGAGGTCGTAGCCCTTGGCCGTGCCTTCTTGGTCCACGGAGCACATGAGCAGTTCGCCGGCGCCCAGCTCGCAGGCCTGCAGGGCCCAGGCGAAGGCGTCGCGCCCGCTGCGCTCCCGGCCGTTGTCGGTGAACGCCTCCCATCGGCCGGGGGCCGTGCGCTGGGCCTCGATGGAGACGACGATGCACTGCGAGCCGAACCGGGAGGCGGCCTCGCGGATGAACTCCGGGTTCTTGAGCGCGGCGGTGTTGACGGCGACCTTGTCGGCGCCGGCGCGCAGCAAAGTCTTGATGTCATCGAGCGTGCGCACGCCGCCGCCCACGGTGAGGGGCACGAACAGGTCCTTGGCGGTGTGCTCGACGATCTCGGTGAGGTTGTTGCGCCCGTAGAGGCTGGCCACGATGTCCATATAGAGCAGCTCGTCGGCGCCCTGCTCGTAGTAGCGGCGCGCTCGTTCCGCGGGGTCGCCGATGACACGCAGCCCTTCCAGGTGGATGCCTTTGACGAGGTTGGGCCCCTTGATGTCGAGCCGGGCGATGACGCGGACCGAGTGTTTCATGGCGCGAGCGGAAGAGTGTTCACTTATTGAACATTATACCCCATTATGACCTTTTAAGGAGAGGAGGTCAGGCGCGCCGCAGCAAGGTCAGTTCGTCGAGGGCGCCTTCGAAGCGGGTCTCGAGGGACAGCAGGGCGGAGCCCAGAAAGCCTTCCCACGCGCGACCAGGACCTAGGCGCGCCGCCGTCCCCCAGACGGCTGGGACGTTATGGCCTTCGCGGAGCACGGGACTCCAGCCGCCGGGCGCTGCCTCGGCCGCGGCGTCGACGGGCCTCTCGATGGCCGCGTCCAAGCCGGCGGCGGCCGCGGCGCGCGGCTCGTGGCTGAGCAGAACGGCTCCGGGCTTCACCACCGTCCCGAGGGCGGCCAACAGGGAGCGGGACGCCTCGGCCTTCAGGTACATCAGCAGCCCGAAGCAGACGACCGCGTCGAAGGGCTCGCCGCGGTGCTCGGCCACGAAGCGGCCCGCGTCCCCGACGATGACGTTCACGCGCGGCGGGCGCGGCCCGAGGCGGTCCACCAGGTCGACGATGGTCCACGAGGCCACGCGCGGGTCCGCGACGAGGTCGGGCAGGGAGAGCAGGGAGCCTCCGCCGAGGTCGAGCACGCGCCACGGGGCGGGGCCCATCCGCTCGACGAGCAGGCGGGCGGCGCGGCGTCTGTAGGCGCGCCAGAGGCCGCGGCCGTAGCGGCCGTAGTCCTCGAAGCCCTCGAAGCGGGCCGCGACCCCGTTCATGCCGCGTACAAGCGCGAGAGCTCCGCCAATTGGCGCTCCCGCGAGAACTCGCGGCGCACGCGCTCGCGCCCGGCGTCTCCCAGGCGGCGGCGCTCGGCGGGGTCGTCGATGAGGCGCTGGCAGGCCTCGAGCAGCTCGACCTCGTTGCTCACCAGGACGCCCGCGTCGCCCACGGCGTCGCGGTTGCCCGGGATGTCGGAGGCGACCACCGCCGCGCCCGCGGCCATGGCCTCGATGACGGCGTTGGGCAGCGCGTCCCACTTGGAGTAGTGGACGAACAAGTCCACTCCCGCCACGCGGCGGCGCGCCTCCTCGGCGGGCAGCCAGCCGGTGATGTCGGCTTTGCCGGCGAGATTCATGTTCTCGAGGTGGGTGCGCAGGCGCGGCTCGTCCTCGCCGCCTCCGATCCAGGTCATGCGCACCCCGTTGCGCGAGTCCGTGAGGCGCTGGGCGAGCAGGACCCAGGAGTCCGGGTCGCGCGCGGCGGTGAGGCGCCCGCAGGACCCGACCACAAGTCCATCGTGAGGCAGCGGCGCGGGGAAATCGCCGAGGTAGGCGTCGGGCACGACGTGCACGGGCCGCGACGAGAGGCGCCGCGCCTCGGCCGCCTCGCTGGGCGAGACGGCGATGGTCTCTCCGAGGCGCGCCATGGCCTTCTCGACGGCGCGGTAAAGGGTGCGCGAGGCGGCGGAGCGGTCCTTCATCAGAAAGCCGTAGCCGTGCGGGCTGTAGAAAACGCGCTTGACGCCCGTGGACGCGGCGGCGGCGCGCGCGAGCACCCCGGCTTTGGACGAGTGGGCGTGCACGACGTCCGGGCGGTGCTCGGCGAAAAGGCGGCGGAGCCTGCGCAGGGCCGCGGCGTCGAGCGCCGGCGATATCTCGCGCGTCATCTCCGGGACGTGGTAGGCCTCGCGGGCGCCGGCGCAGCGCGCGCGATAGGCCTGCGGGTCGGTCCCGCGCGTCGCGTAGACGAGGGAGACGTGGAAGCGCGCGGGGTCGAGTCCGTTGCAGACGGCCGCGACCTGCTCGCCGGTGCCGCCGGGGCCGCCGCACTCGACGACTTGGAAGACTTTGATCATGGTTCGACCCTCAATCCGCGACGCGGTAGCGCAGCAGCGCCCAAAGGTAGGAGAAGCCGTCTCGCCAGGTGATCTTCTTGCCCTCGGAGTAGGTTCGTCCGCTGTAGGAGATGGGGACCTCGTACAGACGGAAGCGGCGGCGGCAGACCTTGGCGGTCAGCTCGGCCTCGATCCCGAAGCGCTCGCTGCGCAGCGGGAGGCTCTTGAGGAGGGGGGTCGCGAAGGCCTTATAGCAGGTGCCCATGTCGGTCAGGTTGACGTCGTACAGGACGTTCGTGATGAGGGTGAAGATCATGTTCCCGAAGTAGTGCCAGAAGAGGAGCACGCGGTGGGGGCCGCCGAGGAAGCGGGAGCCGTAGACGGCGTCCGCCCGGCCGTCGAAGAGAGGCGCCAGCAGCTGCGGCCAATCCGCCGGGTCGTACTCGAGGTCGGCGTCCTGGATGACGACGTAATCCCCGGTCGCGTGCTCGAGCGCGGTGCGCACGGCGGCGCCCTTGCCCCGGTTGCGCTCGTGCATGACGACTTTCGCGCGGCCGGGCGCCAGCCCCGCGAGGATCTCCCGCGTCCCGTCCGAGGAGCCGTCGTCGACGATGACGATCTGCTTGGCGACGGGCAGCTCGACAGCCTCCGCGCGCCTCAGGAGCTCGAGGACGGTGTTCTTCTCGTTGTAGACGGGGATGAGGACGCTGAGGGTTCTTGCCACGGAGACATTATAAGCGTTATTCGCGGCGTCGTGAGACGCGCGCCGTGACGCGGCCCAGCCGCAGGGCAGGCCGTCCCGGCTCGAGCGAGAAGACGTCGAGTTCGAGCCGCTCGACGCCGGCCGGCGGCGAGCGCCGCAGGGCGAAGCGTTGGCGCAGGCCGTGGCCGCGCCTGGCCGTGGCGGTATCGTCCACGAGGGGCCAGAGAAGAGGGTAGCTCCCCTTCCCGGAGCGGCGTGGGAAGACGGAGTCGAGGACGACGGCGCCGGAGGCGTCGAGACCGCGGGGCACCAAAGCGATGACGGGGGCCGGGCGATCGCCGACGATCCAGGTGAGTCCTATCTCCGTGACGCCCTCGCGCGCGGAGAGCGAGGCGTCGGCGAGGACCAGTCCGGCGGCGGCGGGCGCCTGGGCGGGCGCGTCCGGGACGGGAACGAGGCGCGACTCGAGGAGCGCGGCGTCCAGCTCCATCCGCGGCCGCCCCGGGCAGGCGCCGGACCGCAGGTCGAGGCGGCGTGCTTCGCCGCCCGGGACCGCGAGCTCCAGGGAGGCGGCGCAGGTCCAGGCGCGCGACGCAGGGTCGTAGGCTAGAAGGTCCGCGGCCGCCGCCGGCTGCCAGTGGAAGACATGCGGAGGGTGGACCGAAAGATCGTTGTAGTAGACGATCCCCGCGCGAGTCGGGGTCGGGGAATAGTCCCCGAGCGGCGGAGCGGCCGACACGGCCCTCCCCGCGGCGAGGGAGACGTCGTGGAAGAGGTTGAAAGCGGGCGCTCTCCGCAGGCGTCGCGGGGCGTCGAGGGTGAACACGGCCCCGAGCGGCTGGGGCAGGCGGCGCACCGCATCGGCGAACCCGTCCTTGAGCCTCGCCGAGTCGGCCCATTGGGTGGCCTCGTGGACGTTGGAGACGGTCGCGAGCGTGAAGGCGATCGCGCCGATCGCGGCGAGCGCGGGACGCGCCGCGGGACGGCGGCGATAGGCCTCGCGCGCGGCGACGGCCAGCAACAAGGTCCAGCCGAAGGACGGCAGCAGGTTGTGCCGCGGGCTGATGAACCAGAACAGGTTCGGTCCGTAAGCCAGGACCGTCCAAGCGGCCCCGAACAAGAAAGGGATGGCCCGGTCGCGCGGCTCGCTCTCGGATCTGCGGAGCTCCTTCGCCAGCCACCACGCCGCGGCGAGCCCGGCGACGGCGGCCAGCGCGGTCCAGGCCCAGTGCGCATGCGAGCGCGTGGGCCATGGGAACAGGCCCGAGGCGACGGCGGACGCGGCGTCTCTAAGGCGGCCCGGCACGTCCGCGGCGCTGATGAGGGGTCTCCCTCCAGAGGCGTAGGGCGATAGATAGCGCACGGCCAGATGGGCGCCGTTGAGCACGCCGAACAGCGCGGTGAGCGCGGCGTAGCGCGCGGGGGCGGGCCGGGGATCCGCGCGCCAGGCCGCGACGAGGAGGAGCGGCCAGAGGAGGAAGACCTGATCGTAGGTGAACAGGGCGACGGAGAACAGGGCCGCGGAGGCGGCGAAGCGCGGGCCTCGGGGGTCCAAGGCGAGGATGAACGCGCCGAGGACGAGCGCCATGGGTATCTGGCACTGCGGTATCAGGGTGATCCAGAAATGGGTCTCGCCGTGATTGGGCGCGACGACGAACGCGGCCGCGGCGATCAGAGCCGTCGCGCGCGAGCCGCTGACCCGCCGGGCGAGATGGTAAGCCAAGACGGCGAGGCCGGCGTCGAAGGCCGACGAGACGAGATGGAGGAGGGGGACCGAGGAGCCGGTGAGGCGCAGGAGCATCGCGAAGAACGGCACGTGCAGGTTCCTGCCCGGCACGTAGCGGACCGTCTCCTCCCATAGGCGCGGGAGGGAGGCTCCGTCGAGCGCGAGGAAGAAGCTGTAGTCGTCCAAGTAGAGGCCGCAGAAAGCGGCCGCGGGGGCGAACAGCGCCAAAGCGAACGCGGCGAGCGCGCGGGAAGCCCGGCCCTCCGGACTCACGCGCGGGGTCCCGCGCCCCAGAGCCAGCACAGCAGGAAGAACGTGGCGGCCTGCTCGGTCTGCCAGGCGGTCTCCGTCAGGTTCATGACCGCGAACGCGGCGACGGCCGCCAGCGCCCAGAGAGCGGGCGCATCGCGCCGCTCCCGCCAGGCTCGACGCGCGCCCGCGTAGAAGGCGGCGAAGAGGGCGAGCAGGAGCAGGAGGCCGGGGACGCCGCGCTCGGCGAGCTGGTGGAGATAGAGGTTGTGGGCCGAGCCCCAAACGCGCTCGCCGTCGAGCGTCGATTCGAGCCGTCTCCGCTCGAACGCGCGGCGGAAGCCCCCGGGACCGACCCCGGTCGCGGGACGCTCGCGCGCGATGTCCCACGCGCCCGTCCACAGGACGAGACGCGCGCGGTGGCCGGCGCCCTCGGGGCCGCCTTGAATCAGGGTGCGTAAGTTGCGCCCGCCGGTGGGCATGACCTCCCATACGGCTAGGACCGCGACCGACGACAGCGCCACCGCGAGCAGCAGGCGGCGCAGGCGAGGAGCCTCCAGCGCCGCCGCGGGTACGGCTGCGGCGAGGGCCAGGAGGACGGCCCGCGTCTGGTTGAGAAGGAGCGCCGCCGCGAGCAGCGCTGCGACCGCCGCCGCGGCCTTGCGCGTCCGCTCGGAGAGACCGCCGAAAGCGAGATACGACGCGACGCCCAGGAGACCGAGACCGGCGATCTCTCCGTATACGACGGGGTGGACGAAGCCTCGCGCGCGCACGAATCCAGCTTCCTCGCCGCTGAGGCACGTGGTCTGGAGGACGCCAACGAGCGCCGACGCGGCGAGGCCGGCGGCCAGGGCGCCCAGGGCCTTCTCCCGACGGCACGCGGCGAGGACGGCGCCGAGCGCGACGAACGTCCACAGCTTGTGAAGCTCCTTTGGCCAGGCGCGAAGGCTCGCGGCGGAATCGACGCCCGCGAGGGACGACGCCAGCGCCCAGGCCGCGCAGGCAGCGAGGAGCTTGAAGGCCGGGTCGCGCACCGCGGCGCTCGCTCCCGCGCGCAGCGCCGCGTCGCGTCTCCAGGCCCAGGCTGCGCAGACGGTCAGCAGCCCCAGGGCGGCGTTCGTTCCCGCGATGCTCAGCGGCGCGGCGAATGCCGCGGCGGCGAGCGACCATTCCAGAGCGGCGCGCGGGTTCATCAGCCGTCAGTCTACAACATCGGCCGCGCGAGCCTGTACACGCGGGCCGCGACTCCGGGGGACAGCGGCACCGTCGCCGAGAGGACGGCCGGCAGTCGGCCAGATCGGAAGAGCGTCGTGTAGGGACCGAGTGAGATCGGAAGAGCG
>CAZTZW010000018.1:0-17390 GCA_964618085.1 uncultured Elusimicrobia bacterium | reverse complement strand
GTGATCTTCAGTTCGACCGGCACCCAGCGGATCGAGGTCTCCGCGTAACCTCGCTGGATCAGCGTGGCGAGGAACGCGCCGGTCAGTATCGCGATGAACGTTCTCATTGTGTCCTTACCTCCATAGCGCAGAAGAAGGGCTGGAAGCTCCCATAACCGTTGTAGAAATTGTCCGAACCTCCGCCATTCATGCCGGCGGCCCAGCCCAAGGTATAGGTTCCGGCGGCGAGCGGAACGGTCATCCGGTCGCAGTCATGGACGCCCAGGGTCGAGCCTGTGGCCGGAGAGGTGACGCAGGAGGGATTCCCGAAGCCTGCCGGGATCGCGTTATTCACCCAGAAGGTGGACGGCGAAGAGGTCGTGTTCCCGCCGTGATTGCCGAAAGCCCACATCCTTATGCGGCTGTTCTGCGCGATGGTGATGGTGGCCGTGGCGGTGAAGACGTTCGGAGTGGGGTTCACTGGGATCAGCGCGGTCGGGCTCGGGTATACGCAAGTCGAAGAAGCCACGCTCGTCGTGCCCCCGGACGCCGCGGTCGTGCTGGTCGTGCCGTCCGCCCACTTTATCCCGGCTGCGGCCATGTTGAGCGGCCCCCCGAGGGTCACGCTGCCGGCCGTGACAGTGAAGGTAGTTCCGCCCACGCTGAAAGCGCTTCCTTGGACCGTCATGCTCCCTTGGATGATGCCCTGGCCGCCGATGGTCAGATTACCCGAGTCGCTGACGTCGGCGTACGCCGAGCCGGCGAAACAAATCAACGCCAGCAGCATGTTCATCGTGCCGCCTCCATCGCCGCGATCTTCCCTTCCAGCTCCTTGATGCGCGCCCGCGCGACCTTGAGCGCCATCTCCATATTATTGACCCGCGCCTCGAAGACGATGGATTCCCCACGCCGCTCCCGGATGCTCTCGGGCGCGTCTTCGTAGATGAGTCCCCGGGTCATGGGCTGGTTCCGGTAGTGATACCGCGCATGGCGCAAGGACTTGACCTCGTCGTAGGCGCGGGCTTCCTGCGCCGCGTCCTGATAGCCCTCGATGTCTTTGAGTTCTTTGGATGAATGGGTCCCCACGGTCGCCACCATGACCGACCCCGCCCCCAAGGTGTATCCGTCGGACACCACCAGCTCATAGGCCGGCGTCCCGGTGCTGGGGCGCACGTGGACGGTCGACGAGCTGGCCGACCACGCCTGGAGGCTGAGCACGTGCTGCTCGCCCAAGGCCAAGGGCTGGTCGGTGCTGCGCCACAGGAAGAAGTCCATCGAGTTTCCGAAATACGCGTTCGCGACGTGCCGCGTCCTCAGGCTATGGCGGTAGGTGCCCGAGCTGTCGTAGGCGAAGACGAGCTGGCTGCTGGAGTAAGTCGTCGAGGAGTTGCCGGCCCGCAGCTGCGCGCCGATGTCGCCCGCCGTGTCGGTACCCGCCACGTCGAGCAAGGCCTGGGGCACGCCCGTGCCGATGCCGACCTTCCCGAAGCGGTCCACCACGAGCAAGGGCGAGCCGTTCTGGCTCGAAACCTTCAGGGCGTAGTCATCCGAAGCCGAGAGCTTCACCTCCAGCCGCGCTTGGGGCACGGCCGTCCCAGCGCCCATCTGACCGGTTACGGTCTGGTCGCCGGAGGCGGTGAACTGGGCCGAAGCCGCCAGGGGCAGACCGAGGAGAGCGGCGAGCAGTAGACGCTTCATCGGCCGACCTCCTTCTCCAGGGCCTCGAGCTTGCGGGCCAGCGCCTTGAAGGCAAGCTCGCTGTCCACGACCCGCTGGTCCAGGCTCAGGGAGTCGTAAGGTCCTTTGACGGTATCGGGCGCTTCCTCGTAGATGAGACCGCGGCGCAGCGGCGCGCGGCCGTCGCGCGCGAAGCCGGCTCCTTTGCGCTTCATATAGCGGAAGTTGACGTGACGCAGGTCTTTGACGCGCGCGAGCGCCGCGTCCTCCTCAGCGGGGTCCAGATAGCTGATGGCACTCTTGATCCTGCGCGAGGAGGGGGTGACCGAGTTGAGCACATGCAAGGTCCCGCCGCCGGTGCTCAGTCCGTTCGAGATGGTCAGCTCAGCCTGGGGGGAGCCCACCGGCATGACGTGCACCCCCGCCGCGAAGGCCGCGGTGCTGGTGACCAAGGACGCCACGGTCATCGTGGCCACGTCCGCCGCCGACCCGGCGTCGGGGGTCCAGACGCGCATATCGACGGAGTTGAAGCCCGTGGAGCTGGTATGCAAAGAGGTGATGGTATGCCGGCGGTTCGTCGTGCCGTTGGCTCCCATGGCGAGCTGGACGCGGCCTGCGCTCGCCCCGTAAGCGTCGCCGCTGCGCAGCATCATGGCCACGTCCGCGCTGTCAGCCATCCCCCACACGTCCAAATGGGCCGCGGAGTAGGTGCTCAATCCGACGGTCCCGTCGCGGCTCACGCGCAGGAAGGGCGTCAGGTCGACGCCGGATATCTGGAAGGGCACTTCCGCCGCAGAAGAGGCCAGGACGTAGAAGCGGGCGTCGGCCGTGGTCGTCCCGACCGAGACCTTGCCGAGTATCCAGGCGTCGCCCACGATGGCGGATTGGGCTGAGGCGGAAGCCGCGAGGACCGTCAGCAGAAGGGCGAGTAAAGAGCGCCTCACGGGGTCCTCCGGCGAGACTTGAGCTCGGCGTGGCGCTTCTCTAGGGCTTCCAACTGGCGCAGCGCGGATTTGAGGGCCATCTCGAGGTCGGCGACGCGTTCTACGGTAGACAGGGTCTTCTCGGGGGCGCGGATGGTCTCGGGAGCTTCTTCATAGATGAGACCGACGTTCAAGGGTTGGGTCAGGCCGTCGCGGGATCTATACCGGAAGCGCGCATGGCGCATCCCCGCGATGGCATCGAGAGCGGCGTCTTCCTGGCGGGCGTCTAGGTAGCGGATGTCGGACTTGAACCGGCGGGAAGAAGGCGTCAGGACTTGGAGGCGCTGGATGGTGCCGCCGCCGAGGCTCGAGCCGTTGGAGACCTCGACTTCGGCGTCAGGCTCACCGAAGGGCATCACATGGAAGGAGCCGTCGTTGGCCGAGGAGATGCCTTGCAAGGACAAGACGTTCACGTTTGCCACCGTCGTCGTCGCGCCAACGGCGGGACTCCACAGCAGGAAATCCATGCGGTTGCCATCGGTGGCCGTGCTGTGGCGGGTGCGCAGGGCGTGGCGCATGGAGTAGTCGCCGTTGTAACCGAAAGTCATCTGGAAAGCCGTACCGGTGGATGTCGCGTTGCCCGAACGTAGGTCTAGAGCTACGCCGTTCTGCCCCAGGTCCAGACGGCCTTCGGGAATCTGCGATCCTACCGTAATCGAGCCTATATTCGACGCGGATGCTAGCGCAGAGCGATTGATGCTGGAAACGATGAGCGTATACGCGGTTTCCACGCTCGTAATGAGTTCTGTTTGTGCGCCAGAGCCGAACGAGCCAGCAAGTAACGAGCCCATTACGCGCTGATTGTTTGTATTGCGAAAGCCCGCGCCCGTAGTGACTGTGAAAGTCGTCGTCCTGACTGTCTCGGTGTTACCCGCCCAGTCGTATGAATAATATTCGAAGACATGTGTTCCTAGGGGTAGAGGAATTGAAGAAGCGTAGACGGAATAAAAGGCTGTCGAGGTTGTCGCGTCCATCCTGTACAGGGTCGATGCGACCAGCATGGTGAAACCATTAACCAGGGGATCGGTGGCTGTTAGGACGACGTATGAATCCGTGGAGACGAAAACTGTTCCATCGAAGGCGAAGGTCGAACCTTGGAATCCGAAAGTCGTTACGGGAGATGAGGAATCAGATGCATTGAAGAAAGCGCCGAATTCTCCCGTGCGCAAGTACTCCCCGTACAGTGTGATTGCTCCCGTCACGGAACTCTTCGTCACGGATTGGCTGGTGATGGCGGAGGACGACCAAGTAGCGCCATCGTATGTGTAGAAGGCGAGAGTCGTCGTATCTGTGACGATGCCGCCGGGAGAATCTTCGAATGAGACCGAGAGGGCGGCCGTACTCGCATAGACCATCTGCGACCCAGTGATGGTGAAGCAGCCGATGCTTGGATACAAGTGTTTGTAAAGGTAGGCGGGCTTATTAGAACAGGTTTTTGAATTTATGCTCGGGCCAATTGATTGGGGATTGGTCGTTACCACGGCGCCCGAAATAGTCTCTTGGATGGGATAACGTCGAGGCCAGTCGGGTATGGATACGTTGCCGACGACGCCCCCTGTATAATCGTTGATTACTCTCGAGACGCTCACTTCATCGGGGCCGCCCTTGTTTATGTAAACCGCGACACCTAGTGTGTACGGCCCTATTGGCGATGTCGTTGTGTTCGAAACGGTGAATCCTCGACTTCCGGGTGCAAGATTCGATATGCGGGTGCAGCAGCTGGGACTTGCTAAGAATCCCGGACAAAACTGTGAGTTTCCGGGCTGGAGTTGGATTTCATCGTATTTAGATGCGCATCCTCCGCAGATGCCACCTAATGATATACAGGCTTCAATGGTCATCACACCGGTTTTGACGAGATTCTCATTTAGGGGGGCCATGCTGCTTACGCTTCCATCGAGCTCCATCACCATGCCATAGGAAGCGGACTCCACGGTGACAACCGATGTTTTCGGCACCCCAGCGCAGCTCACTGAAGTCCAGTGGTAATCACCAGCAGTCGTTAGACAGAATGGACCGAATACAGATGGATTTGCAGGAGAAGGGCAGGAATACGTGGCTGCCGCACTAAATCCACTTGGTCCCGTCACACTCCATTGAGCGATACCGCTGGTCGCTCTGCTCGCTGAGCCGAGAGTGCAATTTGTTGACTTGATGATATCAGGCTGAGTCGAGCCATCGGGATTCTCGAAAGCATTCGTGGCTTCTTCGGGGTCCACATCAAATGAGCTTGTTTGCGTATTTCCAGCCTGATCGATGGCGCGGACCTGATAGTGAGCCTCTTGAAGGCTGCCGAGCTCGCCTATATCTGAAGAGTCGTATATGTATTGGCTGGTGTTTTGTGGAGTATTATCCACTGCTACTAGAACACTGTTGCGATAAAGTTCGAGCCTTCCGGGAGCTGATAGGGCATCTCGAACACGGACAGTTAGGACGGAGGCAGTCGTTGCTCCGCCATCAGGAATCTCTGTACTCCCATCAAGCACCTGAATAGACGGATAGTGATTGGGGGCAGTTCGCAGGCGGAATAATTGGTCTTTAGGTGTTAATCCGCCACCTTCTGCCCAGGACTGGAGCATACGCATTTGAGGCCATATATTTATCCTACGACCTAAGATGGGAAGGCCGACGGAGTTGTATGCCCACTCTACGAAGGCATCTGAACGCATCGCGACAATATTCTCTTCGTCGATAACTGTTTCAAAACTGTCGACGTAGATATATCGGACTATTACAAGGGCTGCCAGCTCGCCGGTTGTCACGACATAATCAATAGGCGTAGGTCGTTCTTGTAACGCGATAGCGGTTGCTATGAGGGCATCTCGTTGTTCAAGTATCGGGAGCGTGGTTGGATGGATGTAATCGCCCCAGTATTGAGCGGCCGAAGCGAACGACTCTAACGTGATGGTTTCGATGCCTTCTGTTGCCTGTACTATGCCGTTTGAAACTGAGACAAACCCGACCATCTCAATCACGGAGTGCTTCGAAAGATCCTTTGTATCAGCAGGCGCGGAGACGTTCGAGTCGGTAAAGTTGTGATATATCCCCGAATGATAGTCGGGTAGAAACTTTAGACTCCTAAAAACGACATCACCCTTCTCGTTGGCGCCAGTATTGCCGAGTTTCTGGGCGTGTGAGGCGCCGCTCATTACGAGGAATGCTGAGGTTAGAGCTGCGATGTTGGCCGCATACATTTATTTTCTCGGATGTTGTTTTATGAGAAGTAGGGCCTGTTCAATCTTTTCTCGGGTAGGCGTATCTTTCTCGGTTTTTAGTCGTGATTGGAGTAGCTGTTCTGTTTCAGCGGAGATGAACAGGCCTCGCTGCATCATTTTCAGCAGCACTTCAGTCGCGGCCTGTCTGGAAGAGGGATTGTCGGAGGCAATCTTCGATGCAAGCGTGGGATAAGCACGTATTCTCAGGCGAGCATTCAGTTCCATGACGGCGAAGGCTTCTTTAAGCGCCGCCCCATTCGAACGTTCGATGTGTTTGTAGAGAGCTACGGGTGTGAATCCGAACGATGGGTCTTTGTCGTATCCCTGCCCATGGGGTAGCTGTGTTGCGCGATGAGCAGCGATGCGGATTAATTCAGTGTCATCGGCTTCGCAAGCGATGGTAACGGCCTTATTGAAGGCCCGGATTTCGTTTGCGTCTCTGATGAGCAACAACAGTTCAGGACGAGTTGCCGTTGGATTAAGCCTATTCATTGCCGACAGTGCCGCAAAATTCGTCCTGTCACGTGAATAGGCATCTTGAAGGATCTCAAAAATCTTTTGATTGCCCGAATTGGTTTTCCGCCACGCCAGCGCTATATAGGCCTTCTTCTGAAGGGCGGAGATATTTTTGTCTTGGGAGGAGAGGATGTCCCGTAGGTAATTTATGGATGAAGAACTGCTCGAGTATTTTGCTGCGAACTCGGTCACGAAGTATCCGCGTTCGGGATATCTCTTCCGATTCTTCAAAAACAACGATATAAGCTCATCGCTTACACGGTTGGCTGTTGCGGTCGGAATACCCCTGTCAGACTGTTCGAGTCTGGTAGTCAGGGTGATGAAGGTACTCGTCAATTCAGCAAATCTACGAGAGTCGCCGGTATTGTCCTTAAAGGCCTTCAGGATTTCTTCGTATACAGCATTGACTTGATCGGGATTGCTGTTGATTCGCTGTTCATATGCTGAAACGCTGTTGAGAATTGTTTGAGTCTCGACTTGCACTTTGTCCGGGATTGCCTCCTGCTGCTGTGCAACGGCTTTAGTAGTAAGTAGCAGGCCGCTCGCCAAGAAAATAAACCAGTAGCTGTGCTGGCGCGCGGCAAAATTGCGGGGTACGTCATGGGAGAGAGGAGCGTGTTCGTTCATTGGCGCATAATACCAACTACATAGAGAAGTGGGATTAGCTTGCGGCTAAATGTGTGGTTCGTCAACCACAACTTGTTACCGTCGACGGGGAGTCGAGTGGATGACGAGGCGGTAGGAGCGGGACTCGGTGAGGATCTGGAGGGCGGGGTAGGGTTTGAGGGATTCGCGGAGGCGGGAGACGGTCATTTGGACGGTCTTGGGGTCGGTGGAGGGGGGCCAGAGTTCTTGGAGGAGCTCTTCTTGGGTCATGGGGGCGTCGCGGCGGATGAGGGCGGCGAGGACGTCGAACGGCTTGCCGGCGATGCGGGGGATGGGGGTGTCGTCGAGGGTGAGGGTGTGGTGGAGGATGTCGAGGGCGGCGGGGCCTTTGCGGAGGATGTGGATCTCGGGGAGGTCGGGTGCGGGTTGCGGGGTAGAGGCGGCCTTCTCGGCGTGGGCCAGCAGCGGCTCGAGGTCGAGTTTCTCGTAGATGCGGCCGGCTCCGAGGTCGTGGGAGATGGCGTCGCGGATGGAGCGCAGCAAGGGGACGCCGGACATTAAAAGGAGGGGGATGGCGCGCGTACGGGGGGCGGCGCGGAGGGCTTTGTAGAGTTGGATGCCGTCGATGCCAGGCATGTGGATGTCGATGATGATGATGGAGGGCGGGGCGGCGGCGACGTGGGCCAGGGCGTTATCGGCGTTCGAGGCGGGGGAGGCTGCTAGGCCGCGGCTGGAGAGCATCCGGCACAGCATCCGGCTCATGTGATAGTCGTCGTCGACGACGAGGGCTCGGCGCGGGGGCATCGAGGGCCAGCGTAGCTCCAGACGCGATTTTTGTCAATCCGGGAGAACCCTCCTTTTCAGGCGCGGAATTGGGGTATTTGTGACCCTGTCCATGGGCCCATGGCATCGTAGGCCCCATGCCATCTGGATTGGAGCCTAAGGACCCGACGCTTTTCCTGAGCTAGAAGGCATAATCCAGGTAAGGCGGTTGATTTGAATCAACAAAAAGGGCGCTTCATCTATAGGGTCATCGGCTCGGCGCTGAGCCTTTCCCTCGTCGTGACGGCCCCCGGCGTGCCGGCTTACGCGGCCGTCGGGAAAACCGTCACGGTCCCGCGCGTGAGCGCCCCGGGAACCGGCGTTTCCGGAGCGGCGCTGAGCCTCCAGGCGCAGTCGCTCTCTCTCGCGCCTTCCGCTCTGAACGCCGCGCCCGTTCTGAGCGTCATCCCGGGCGCGAGCCTGTCGGCGCCGAGCGCCGCCGAGACCCCTTCCGCCGCGCTGCCGGCCGCCGCGGCCGCCGCGGCCGTCGCCGCTCCGCAGACCGCTTTGACGCGCCTGGCGTCTCCTGAGACCGCGGCCGCCGTGGCCGAGATCAACCGCCCCGACGCCTCGGCCGAGCGCTCGCACTCCGTGGGCCGGACGATGCTCGACGGCGGGAAGAAGGTCTCCGACGACGGCGAGGGGGTGCTCGCCGCCGTGGGCGCGCGGGCTCCCGCGGCTCGGCTCGCGCCCGCCGCTCCGGCCGCGGCGCGCAAGGCCGAGACGGGCCGGCTCCACTTCCTTAATCGCGCGATGGCCGAGCCCCGCCACCGGCTGGCCAAGTTCCTTTCCATCGTCGGACTCTCGCTGGGCCTGCTCTCCGCCTCCTACCCCGCGATGGCCGAGGTCGCCCAGGACAAGCTGCGCGGGCCCGCGCCCATCGTCCTCGCCCAGGCGACGACGCCGGCGCCGGCCCCGACCGCGGCCGCCGACGAGCAGCGCCTGCCGGCGCCCGTCGCGGTGCAGTCCATCGCCATCGACCGCCAGGGCGCGACCGTCGGCGAGCGCCTCAAAGTCACGCTCACGCTCCGCAACACGACGGACAAGGCCGTCACCATCACCGCCCTGCGGGCGTCGGTGCAGGAGTCCTTCCCCGCCGACGTCGAGATCCAGGACCGCGGCGCCGAGCAGCCGCTGACGCTGGCGCCGGGCGAGTCCAAGACGGTCGTCTACGAGATCATCGCCTTCAGCTCGGGCGAGCTGACCTTCAAGGGCGGCGTGGCCTACGTGCCCGTCGCCGAAGCGGCGCAGTACCCCAAGGGCATCGAGCTGGTCATGCCCGACGCCACGCTCAAGATCACGACCGTGCTCACGCCGGACTGGAAGAAGAAGGGCCTGCGCGACATCGTCAGCGTCATCAGCGCCAAGGGGCCGCACTGGGCGTGGCTGGCGGCCATCCCGCTGGCGCTCCTGCTCGCCGTCGGCGCCATCGGCCTGGTCAACGCCCGCAAGCACTACCCGAAGCTGACGGCCGAGCGCCTGTCGCTCGTCGCCGCGACCGAGGGCAAGATCGGCGCCCTCCAGGCTTCCGCTCCGTCGATGGACACCGCGGCCTTCTACGCCGAGGTCCAGGAGCTGCTGTCGGACTTCCTGGCGGACTTCGCCGGCCTGCCCAAGCGCGCCCGCGACGCCGAGACCCTCCGCAAGGACCTGAAGAAGTCCAAGGCCTACGACGACGGCGTCGTCGCCGCGGCCTACGACCTGGCCGGCCGCGCGCAGAAGGCCCGCTTCTCCGGCGAGTCGTCGACCCCCGAGGACCGCCGGCTGGACGCGGGGCGCCTGCTCTCCATCGTGGAGAAGGCCGCCCGCAAGTCCGAGACGCCCGTCGAGCCCAAGAGCTCGGCGATGGGCTTCGGGCTGCTGGCCGCCGCCGACGGCGCGCTCGGCCTGCACTTCGGCAACCCGTGGGTGCTCGCGCTGCTCGTGCCGCTGGCCGCCTACGGCGTCTGGACCTACCTGCGCCGCAGCGAGGGCGCCAAGTTCGACGTCTCCTCGCCCGACCAGCTCCCGGCGAAGCGCTCGTGGCGCGAGCGCCTGATCGGCCTGCCCACGGGCATGCGCTGGCTGGCCCTCATCCTGATCGTGACCGCCCTGGCGCGCCCGCAGATCGGCGTCAACCGCCAGGAGACCTTCATCCCGTCGACGGACACCGTCATCTCGGTGGACATCTCCGGCTCCATGGACGCCAAGGTGGACGCCGAGCGCACGCGCCTGCAGGCCGCCGGCGACGCCGTGCGCGCCTACGTCGAGGAGCAGCGCCGCGGGACGCAGAACCGCGTGGGCCTGGTGACCTTCGACGACAACGCCTACGTCGCGGTGCGCGTCACCACCGACTACGACGCCCTCATCCAGGCTTTCAAGGAGCTCAAGACCAAGGGCTCGACGGCCATCGGCAAGTCCATCCTGACCTCCATCGGCCATCTGGCCGAGGTCAACATCCGCGAGCTCTCCGGCGACGTCGACCCGACCATCAAGGAAGTCCAGCGCATCCTGCGCGTCAACGGCCTGGCCGCCGCGCTCGAGTACGCCAAGCCCCACCCCGGCCTGCTCGACCGCATCCTCCAGCCCGACCGTACCAAGATCGTCGTGGTGTTCACCGACGGCGACTCCAACTCCGGCATCGCGCCCGCCGACGCGGCGCGCATCGCCGCCCAGCTCAAGATCAAGGTCTACACCGTCGGCATCGGCTCCGACGGCCCCGGCTTCGCGGCCCTGCGCGAGGTCGCCGCCCTCACCGGCGCCAAGTACTTCAGCGCGGGCGACGGCGAGGCCATGCGCGCCGTGCTGCTCGAGATCTCGCGCCTGGAGCGCAGCCCCACCAAGGTCTTCGCCAGCGTGGCGGTGAAGGACTACACCAGCGAGCTCTCCATACTCGCCTTCCTGCTGCTCATCGGCGGCATCGGCCTGGCCAACACGCGCCTGCGCCAGCTGCACGGCATGGCGCTGGCGCTCGCGCTGCCCGTGGCCGGCCTGAACCTGCCCGTCGCCGACGTCGCCCCGAAGGCGCCCGTCGCGCAGACCATCCTCGCGCAGGCGCCGGTCACGACCTTGACCGGAGACGTCGTCGCGCGGGTGCCCGCCGACCTCGCCGAGGCCAACCGCCTCTACAACCAGGGCAACTTCGCCGAGGCCGTGCGCAAGTACGGCGAGCTCGCGGGCCGCTACCCGGACATCCCCGAGATCTACTTCAACATGGGCGACGCCTACATGCGCTTGGGCGAGCTCAATCGGGCCGAGGAATCCTTCCGCAAGTACCTGGGCCTGACGAAGGACCCGCGGCGCCTGTCCCAGACCTTCTACAACCTCGGCAACCTCGCCGTCGCGCGCAAGGACGGCGCGCGCGCCATCGAGTTCTACAAGGAAGCCCTGCGCCGCGACGCGACCAACGCGGACGCCAAGTGGAACCTCGAGGCCCTGCGCCAGCAGCAGAAGGAGCAGGAGGAGAAGGACGGCAAGGACGGCAAGAAGAACCAGAAGGGCCAGAAGGGGAAGAAGCCCGGCGAGAAGGGACAGAAGGGCGAGAAGGGCGACCAGCAGGGGGAGCCCGGCGACCAGCAGGGCGAGCCCGGCGACCAGCAGGGCGACGGCAAGCCTCAGGACGGCAAGGCCCCGCCCAAGGAAGGTCAGCCCAAGCCCGACCAGCAGAAGGGCGCCGACGAGCTCGGCCAGCAGCTCGGCGAGCAGGAAGGCCAGGAGCGCGACGCGCAGCGCAGGGGCATCACGCGCAGGGGCGACGGCGTCTGGGGCGTGGCGCCCATCGGACTGCTCGCCTTCGCGGACCAGGGCGTGACCTTCGCCTCCGGCGGCCTGCTGTGGGCCGCGGCGGCCGGCGTCGCGCTGGCCGTGGGCTGGGTCGGCTGGGGCATGATCAAGCGCCTGCGCGACGCGCGGCGCCTGTCGCCCGGCACCGCGCCCAAGACCTTCAAGGGTTGGTGGGGCCGCCGCAACTTCATCGTCCGCACGGGCGCGCTGCTGACCGCCGTCGTCCTGGTCGGCCTGACCATGGCCGACCCGCGCGGCGGAGCGCGCGACGAGCGCGTGAACTTCGGCGGCAAGGACGTCGAGGTGGTCGTGGACGTCTCGCACAGCACCATCTACGCCGAGGACGGCCGCCACGAGCGCACGCGCCGGGAGCTCAACACGTTCATCTCGCGCCTGCAGGGCACCGACCGCGTCGGCCTGGTGGTGTTCTCCGGCCAGCCGCGCACCGCCTCTCCCATCTCGGTCGACTACTCCAACTTCGAGTTCAAGATCGACCGCCTCGACGTCGAGGCGCGCGGCTTGAAGGAAGGCTCGAACCTCGCCGCCGCGGTGCGCTACGCGGCCGAGCGCTTCGACCTGGCCAAGAAGATCGGCGACCGCCAGCGCATCATGATCGTCATCTCCGACGGCGACGTCCCCGCCGAGGAGATCGCCAAGGCCATCGAGGCCGCCCAGCAGCACAAGGTCACCATCTACGCCATCGGCGTCGGCACGCCCAACGGCTCGCGCATCATGGTCCCCACGGTCGACGGCAAGGGCGTCGAGCCGCTCATCGACTCCAAGACCAACCAGCCCGCCATCACGCGCCTCGTGGAGGCGCCCCTCCAGCAGCTCGCCGAGCGCACCGGCGGCGCCTACTTCCGCTCGGGCGACGACTCCTCCATCGAGCGCATCCTGAAGGAAGTCGCCTCCCGCGAGCAGGGCGACCGCGGCGACGTCATCAAGTCGCCCAGCCCCATCGGCTCCTACCTCCTGTGGCCCGCCCTCCTCCTGCTGCTCGCGGAGATGCTGCTCAAGCCCGCCTCCCTTCTCAAGCGCCCTGGGCGCTCCGCCGCCAAGAAGGACGAGAAGGACCCGCCGTCTTCCGGCGCGGGTCCCGCCGGCCTGGCGGCCGTCGCTCTCCTCCCGTTGGGCGCCTGGCCCCAGATCCTGCCTTTCGCCTTGCTCGGCGCCGCCGTCGCCGCCCTGATCGCCGTCGAGATCTGGACCGGCGGCAAGCTCACGCGCTCCGTGCGCGAGAACTGGCAGCGCCGCACGGGCTACGTCGAGGACGGCGTGGCTCGCGACCTGGCTCTCCTTTATGACCTGCGCGAGGCCGACGAGAACGTGCTGACCTCCTTCGTGGGCCAGTGGCGCGCGGCCAAGGACGACCAGCGGCCGGTGCTCATCCGCTACGCCGCCCAGGACCAGGCGCTGTGGCGCGAGAAGCTGACCGCCGCCTTCCTCGCCGGCGCCTCGCCCGAGACCTCCGAGCTCCTGCTCGGCGCCATGACCAAGGCCGCCCGCGCCCACGTGGAGCCTCTGGCGCCCGTCGTCGAGCGCGTCTCCGCCAACCGCGGCAAGCTCGCCTGGACCGTCCACGGCGACGCCGCCGCGCGCTTCGAGCGCCTGGAGGCCCTCGCCCGCGGTCAGACCCGCCTGGTCGAGCCCGCGGCCCCCGCCGCCAAGGCCCCGCTCTCCTGGACCGCCCGCGCCGGCCGCGCGGTCTCTCTGGTGGTGGTCGCCGCGATGCTCGCCATCTCCGGCGCCGCCACGGTCGGCTCCCTGAAGTACTCGCAGGAGCAGGCCGTCGCCCGCGCGGAAGCCGCCCGCATCTTCTTCGCCGACGACTCCTACGTCTTCAACGACCGCTACGTGGACGCGCGCATCCCCGAGCTCGTCCTGCCCGCCCTGCGCGAGTGGTACTCCTCCTCCCGCGGCGACCAGGCCGCCATGGAGCGCGCGCTGGCCGTCCTGCGCGAGTCGCCCGACCCCAAGGCGGACAACATCCTCCTCCTGCTCTTCAAGCGCGGCGACATCATCCCGCTCTCCGACAAGGCTCAGACCACCTTGCTCACCGCCTTGATGGAGCGCGAGAGCGACGAGCTGTGGGCCTTGGTGGAGAAGGCCCTCGCCGAGTCCGGCGACAAGCCCGGCTCGGTCGTCCTCCTGAAGAAGATGGTCCTCATCGGCGCCGAGCTCGGCACCGAGAAGGCCTTCGTCAACCTCTTCCACGTCCTCAAGAGCCCCAACGCCGAGGTGCGCAAGCTCACGGCCGACACCCTGTACGGCTCGCTCGCCGACCCGGCGCGCGCCGCGAAGTTCTTCGAGCGCCTGACCGCGGTCCAGCAGAAGTTCTCCGCCGACCCCATCCTCCAGCTCTGGACGGCGCAGTTCGCCATGCGCCACCTGGCGGTCCTGCCCGCCGGCTCGCCGCTCAACGACCAGGCGCGCGTGCTCTTCGACAAGATCATGGCGGCCTCCACCGCCTTCGACCGCGCCCGCGTGCCGGCCATCGCGCAGGCCCTGGCCGCGGGCCAGGAGCCGCAGGCGCCCGCCTTCCTGCCGGCCCTGCTCGGCCTCGTCGAGAACATGGAGAAGTCCACCGTGGGCGCCGACGGCCAGGTCCCGCCGGCGGTGGCGGGCATGAGCCGCTACGTGGTCAACCAGGCCCTGACCAAGCTCATCAAGGACGGCGAGGCCCGCCTGCCCGGCCTGACCCAGCGCCTGACGGCCGCGGGCGTCATCAAGACCGATTCCTCGGAGACCATCCAGCGCGGCTACCGCGAGTCCTACAAGCTCTCGCACATCCGCCAGTTCTCCGAGATCCTGGTGGAGATGGGCCAGGCCGCCGTGCCCGACCCCAAGAAGGCCAAGCCCGAGCTGCTCGAGTACCTGACCCGCGCGGGCGAGTCCCTCGAGCCCCTGGCCAACGCCGGCGCCTTGGCCGGCATGATGGAGGGCGGCTCGCCCGCCGAGCTCGCGGCCGAGTCCCTGTATCCCGCGCTCAAGGAGGGCGCTAAGGCCCTCGGCCAGCCCTTCCTCCTCGCCCTGCGCGCCGCGGGCCTGGCGCCCGCCGTGGGCGACCCCGACTCGGTGCTCGCCTACCCCGAGGCTCTCGACCCCGCCGGCGTGGCCAAGGTGCGCGAGCTGCTGATGTCGCGCGTGCGCGCCGGCCAGGGCTGGAACGCCGACGGCACGGACCGCGCGCTGACGTGGAACGAGAAGGTCTACCTCGCCAAGGCGCTCATCGTGGTCGACGGCGTCATCCGCGGCACGCCGGCGACGCCGGCCAGCGACGACGCCTTCTTCGACTCCATCAAGGCCGCCGGCGAGGAATCCATCGCCGCCGCGCGCCTCAAAGCCGGCATCGACGCGAACCTGAACAACCCCGACTTCCTCCTGCGCGCCGAGCGCGTCCTGCTCGAGCGGCTGACCTCCGGCGCCGGCGTGACGCCCGAGGACGTCAGCGAAGTCCTGCCGCACCTCTTCAAGAGCCTGGCCGACGCGGGCCGCGAGGCCGACGCGTGGCGCCTGCTGGCCGACGCCGTGGCCGCGAACCCTGGCTCGGCGGCCCTCAAGCAGGCCGTCGTCGTCCAGTCCGCCGCGACGGTCAAGTCGCTGGGCGAGCAGGGCAAGAGCCTGTTCGGAGAGGCGTTCACCGAGCGCCTCCTCAACGGCGACGTGATGTACGACGCCACGACCTTCCGCTCGGACCTCAATCAGCGGCACATCGCGGCCCTGCGCGACGTCCTCGCCGAGCAGCGCGCCCAGACCCGCACGCCCGGCGAGAGCGCGGCCAGGCGCCTCGTCCCGCACTTCCACGGCGCCTACATGAAGTTCCCGGGCTCGGTGTTCCTCGACGAGCTGCGCGACCGCGGCTGGGCCCTGAAGAACGGCTCGACCGACATCAACGCGGCCTACCTTCGGCGCTACAGCCGCGCCGACGTCGCGGGCCTCCTGGCCTGGACCAAGTCCTATCAGCAGGGCGGCGTGACCAAGACCAACACCGGCGCGACGACCACCCGTCCCTTCGACGCGGAGGAAAGGCAGATCCTCGCCAAGCTCGTCGCCGAGCTCGAGGACCTGCTCAAGTCCTACCCGCCGAGCGGCTCGCTCAGCGTGGAGCAGCGCGAGGCGCTGTTCAGCCCCGCCGAGAAGGCCTTCTTCGCCCGCGCCGGCGCCCTGGCCGTCATGCTCGAGGCCGCGGAGAAGGCCGGCCTCTCGCGCGGCGACGACCCCGCGGAGAACGCGGGCGACCGCCTCGCCGGCTGGCTGCACCGCGGCTACATGAAGTTCCCTGGCAGCACCTTCCTCGAGGACGCGCGCGCCGCGGGCTTCGCCCTCAACAACGGCGAGGCCGCCCGCGACAAGGCCTACCCGAAGACCTACACCCGCGCCGAGGTGGCGCGCATGCTCAAGTGGCTCCAGGACTTCGAGAAGGGCGGCCGCACGAGGACCGACTCCAGCGGCGGCACGCGCGTGTTCGACGAGGTCGAGAAGAAGCTCGTCGCCGACATGATCGCCGCGGCCAAGAAGTCGCTCGCCGAGTTCCCGCCGGAGGCCGCCGCGCCGACGCAGCTGCGCGGCTTCGGCCTGGCGCTCCCGTTCCTCGCGGCCGCGCCCGTCGTCCCGGTGTCCTGGCTGCTCGGCCTGGGCCTGCTCGCGCTCGCGGCCTTCGCCGGCTGGGCGTTCTGGGCCCTGCGCGGTCCCGCCGAGGACGAAGCGCAGCCGCGCGAGGGCGTCTCGAACGAGGTCCTCGCCCGCCACAAGCGCATCGAGCTGGCGGCCGCGCGTCTGGCGAAGTCGGCGCAGTGGGGCGCGTTCCGCTCGCGCGCCAAGGGCGACGGCGGCCTGGAGTACGCGGAGTCGCGCGAGTTCGAGCCCGGCGACACGCTGCGCGACGTGGACTGGAACGAGTACGCCCAGACCGGCGAGCTGCGCACCAAGGTCTTCGACCAGGAGCGCGAGATGCCGCTCATCCTGGTCATCGACGTGTCGCCCTCCGGCCGCTTCGGCACGCTCGGCGCTCAGAAGCACGCCGTCATCGAGGACGTGGCCGCGACCTTGGCCTTGGCCGCCGCGCGCACCAACCTGCGCGTGGGCGCCGTGCTCTTCAGCGACCGGGTCGAGGCCGTCATCCCGCCCGGCGGCGGCAAGGCGCACGGCTGGCGCGTGGCGCAGGCCGCGCTGCAGGTCCGCGCCGAGGGCAAGGGTACCGACCTGCGCCAGGCGCTGGACGCCGCGAGCAAGCTCGCCAAGACGCGCGCCATCGTGACCGTGCTCTCCGACTTCATCGCCCCCGGCGACTTCAAGGAGGCGCTGGCCGCGGTCGGCGCGCGCCACGACCTGCGCCTCATCAGGGTCGTCGATCCTTCAGAGACCCGCGCCCTCCCCGATGTGGGCCTGCTGCCCGTCGCCGACGCCGAGTCCGGCGCCGCGCGCGTGCTCGACACGTCCTCGGCCGGCGTGCGCCAGGAAGTGGCCGGCGCCGTCGCCCGCCGCGAGGCCCTCATCGAGGAGTCCTTCGCCGCCGTGCGCACGCGGCCCATCGTCCTGACCACCGAGGGCGACGCCCTCGACGATCTCGCCTCGCACTTCCGCCCCAAGACCAAGACCGGAGCCGTCCAGCCGTAACATAGGAGCCTCTATATGAAGAAGACCAAGAAGCTGAACGCCGCGCTCGTCGCGATGATCGTCGCGGCCCTCGCCGGCAACGCCTCCGCCAACGGGCTCGCCGCCGCCTCGCGCGCGCGCGTCGCCCCCGTCGCCCCGGTCCTGCCCGCCGGCGCCCTGCACCTCGCCCCGGCCGCGTTGAGCGGCCCGGCGGCCCTCGCGCCGGCGCCCACGC
>CAZTZW010000017.1:14916-17692 GCA_964618085.1 uncultured Elusimicrobia bacterium | reverse complement strand
GGCACCTAAGTCAACTTTGCGGGCAGTTGACCTAGGTGCCTGTCCCCTTTGTCAACTTCAGTAGCGGGCGACGAGGCCGATGTGGGAGCGCGCGGTGTAGCGGCGGCCGGACTCAGCCTGGTTCAGCAGCTGCCAGCCGTAGTCGGCGCGGAAGGTCACGTGGCTGGAGATGGTGTAGCGCAGGCCGGGGCCCGCGCTCCACAGCTTGACCTCGTTGCGCTCGCCGGGCAGGCGCAGGTGGTTGCTGCCGGCCCCGTAGTCCGTGAAAGCCAGGAACTGGACGCGGTCGCCCAGGCGCTCCAGGCGCGGCCACAGCGATAACAAGGGCGCCGACGGCGTGCGCAGCTCCATCGAGACGGCGTAGCCGTTGTCGGCGTTGTACACGCGCGTGTCGTAGCCGCGGACGGAATCGTGCCCGCCGAGTCCGAGCTGCTCGCTGGCCAACAGGTTCGCGTCGGCCATCTGGCCGCTGAGCAGCGAGACCAACGTGAAGCCGTAAGGGAGCGGGGTGGTGCGATTGAGCTCCGCCTTCACGTAGGCGTAGTTGGCGCGCGAATAGGCCCGGCTGAGGCGGTAGGCGCCGGTGTTCGAGGCGGGCGTCACGCCTCCCGGCGCGGCCGTCCCCGTGAGGCGCAGGCTGGTCTCGCCGAAGGGGTCCTTGAGGCGCGCGCCGTAGTTCAAGCTCCACTGCGCGACGTCCGTGGCCGTCCGGAACACAGAGATGCCGCCGAAGGTGAGGTTGTTGTTGGACTGCTTGTAGTCGAAGCCCGCCGTCAGGGCGTGCTTGTAGTCGCGCGTGCCGGGCAACGGCACCTCGTAGCGGATGCTGGTCTGCCAGTTGTAGCCGCCCAGGTCGAAGGGCGGAGGCAGGTTGGCGCGGATGTCGGCGTAGCTGCCGAAGATGGTGAGCATGTGGCGCCACGGCAGGGGCTGCATCCAGCTGCCGGAGTGCGCGCGGAAGGACTTGAAGTCCGGGCTGGTGAGGAACTGGTAGCTGAGCACGCCGCTGCCCGGCAGGCCGCCGAAGTCCAAGCCGGCCGAGAGGCGCTCGTGCTGGGTCATCCGCGTGCCGGTGTCGTCGTAGCCCACGAAGCCGCGCAGCGGGAAGCGCTTCGTCTCCTTCAGAAGGATGTTCGCCGAGCCGAACTCGGTGCCCTTCGCGTAGACGAGGTCCACCTGGCGGAAGGGGTTGCGGTTGATCCAGTCCAGGTCGGCCGCCAGCGCGTTCGCGTCGACGGGGGAGCCCTGCTTGGCGGTGAACTGCGAGGCGAGCTGCTCGTCTCCGCCGAACACGCGCACCGAGCCGACCTTGGCCTGGAGCACCAGGACCTGGAGGACGCCGTCGGTGACGTCCTGGGGCAAGGTGCTGACGTCGACGAACGGTCGGCCGTGGCTGCGGCAGTACACCGCGATCTCGTTGAGGATGTCGACGCGTCCCCGGCGCGTCACGGGCTTGCCCAGGCGCTTGCCGAGCTGCTTCTTGAAGTCGTCGGTGTCGAGCAGCTCGACGCCCTGGACCTTCACGCCGCGGGTGTCCATCAAGCCGCCCTTGACGACCTCCGCCGGGTCCTGCACGAGGACCAGCGCCTTGAGCTCGGGGATGATGACGTCGTTGGGGTCGGCGAACCAGCCGCCCTGCGCCGAGGCGCGGACGGAAGCGGACAAGAGGACGAGCGCGAGGAACGGCCGCAGGACGTGACGCACTAGCGCTTCTTCTTCTTGGCTTTGCGCTTCTTCTTCGCGTCAGCCGTATCGTCGGACGCCGGCTCGGCCACGGCGTCGCGGACCTCGCCGATGTCCCAGGCGAAGAGGTCGCCGGAGGTCACGGATTCCGCCTCGGTCACGTCGCCCGACTCCTCGCCGAAGAAGGCGTCGAAGTCGCCGCCCGGGATGCCGCCGCCGTCGAAGGGCGTCGGGTTGTCGTTGATCGCGCCGAAGTTGAAGTCGATGGGCGCGGGCGGCAGCGGCGCGGAGACGCCGTACAGGAACCCGTCGCCGGTGAAGCCGGGCAGCGGGCCGTTGTAGTAGTTCGTGTCCCACTGCACGCTGCCGGTGAGTCCCCCCAGGACGTTGTTGTTGGGGTCCAACGAGTAGATGAGGAAGCGCCCGCCGCCGAGGTTGGTGATGGTCCCGGCCGCCAGGTTCTTGAAGCTGAAGTCGGCCACCATCAGGACGCCGTCCGCGGAATTGGAGACCACGTCGCCGCCCATGACGATGTCGCGGCCGAAGATCTTCAGGTAGTTCCCCTCCAGGACGTCGTTCCAGGCCACGGACTTGCCCAGGAGCGTCACGTCGCCCGCCGTCACCGCGCCGTTGATGAGGATGCTGCCGGCGGTCGCGGACTCGTCGTTGAGGACGAACGGCGGGGTCAGGGACTGCGCGTCGACGACCAGGTCTTGGCCGCCGGTGATGGCGCCGTCGAAGGTCACGTCGGCCCCGTCGGTCTTGAAGGTCGTCGCCGCGCCGAGCGCGACGTCGCCGGTATAGGACTGCGCGCCGGCCGTCGCCATCGAGCCGCCGTTGACGTTGATGCCGGAGGCCGTGACGGAGAGGGCGCCGACGCTCACCGCGCCGTCGAAGGTCGTCTGGCCGGCAGAATCCGTCGTCAGCGCGAACGGCCCGCCGATGGTGGAGAGGAAGTCGATGGAAGAACCGGCCGTGAAGGCCGTGTCCGCGCCCATGATGACGCCGGAGCGGTAGACCTGAGCGCCGGTGGTGTCCACCGAGCCGCCGTTGACGTTGATGCTCGCCGCCGTCGCGTCGATGGCGCCGGTGT
>CAZTZW010000017.1:0-14816 GCA_964618085.1 uncultured Elusimicrobia bacterium | reverse complement strand
AGTCGGTGGTCGCCTTGAACGCGCCGCCGAGCGTCGAGAGGAAGTCGATGGAGGACCCGGCCGTGAAGGCCGTGTCCGCGCCCATGACCGCCGCGGAGCGGAAGATCTGAGCGCCGGTCGTCTCGACCGAGCCGCCGTCGACGTTGATGCTCGCCGCCGTCGCGTCGAGGCCGCCGGTGTTCACCGCGCCGCCGAAGGTGGTGTCGCCGGTGGAGTCCGTGGTCAGCTTGAACGCCCCGCCGATGGTGGAGAGGAAGTCGATGGCCGCGCCGGAGGTCAGCGAGCTGTCGCCGTCCACGTTGACGTTGGAGCGGAAGGTCTGGCCGCCCGTGGTCGCGATGGAGCCGTCGAGCGAGACGTTCGCCGCCGTCGCGTCGAGCGACGCGATAGAGGAAGCGCCCTGGAAGGAAGTGTCCCCGTTGGAGACGGTGGTCAGCGCCTGCGCGCCGGTCACGCCGTTCTCCAGAGAGATGCCGCCCGCCGTGGAGGCGAGGGTCGTGTCGCCGCCCAGCACCACGCCGCCGTGGTAGGCCTGGTCGCCGGTCGTCTCGATGGAGCCACCGTCGACGTTGACGTTGGCCGCCGTCGCCTCAAGGCCGCCGTTGTTGACGGCCCCCGCGAAGGTCGTATCGCCGTTGGAATCCGTGGTCAGCTTGAACGGACCGCCGATGGTGGAGAGGAAGTCGATGGAAGAACCGGCCGTGAGCGTGTTATCCGAGCCGAGGGTCACGCCCGAGCGGTAAGTCTGCGCGCCGGTGGTGTCCACCGTGGCGCCGCCCAGGGCGATGTCCGCCGCCGTCATATCCAGGGAGCCGATGCTCACCGCGCCGCCGAAAGAGGTATCGAGCGTCGAATCGGTGGTCAGCTTGAACGGGCCGCCGATGGTGGACAGGAAGTCGATACCCGCGCCGGAGGTGAGGACGGTGTCGGCGCCCAGGATGACCGGCGACCGGAAGACCATGCCGCCCGTCGTGTCCATGGAGCCGCCGTTGATGTTGACGTTCGCCGCGGTCGCGTCGATGGAGGCGACGTCCACGGTGCCGCCAAAGGTCGTGTCCAAGGAGGAGGCCGTGGTCAGGGCGTGCGGGCCCGTCAGGGTCTTCTCGAAGGAGAGCGCCCCGGCCGAGCTGGTCATCTCGGTCGCGGCGCCCAGAGCGACGTCCTGGCCGTAGGACTGCAGGCCGACGGTGCGGACCATGCCGCCGTCGACTGAGGTCAGGCCGGTGCCGCGCAGCACCAGGGAGGCCAGCGGGGAGACGTCGCCGACCGTGCCGCGGAAGTTGATGTCGCCGGTCTCGGTGTCGATCTCGAGGAGGTGCTGGCCGTTGACGCGCTTGAAGAAGGTCACGGTGCCGCCGTGGGTGAAGAGGCGCAGGTCGGCGTTGAGGAACAGGTCCTCGTAGTAGTTCTGGTCGCCGATGGTGTGGATGGGGCCGTAGATGCTCTGCGGGCCCGTTCCGATGAGGGTGAGGTACTTCAGCGGGAACTCGTCGCCGATGGCGTCCCAGAAGGTGATGGCGCCGGGGCCGGAGTCCACGGTCAGGCCCTGGCCGCCGGAGGTGACGCCGTTGACGGTCTTGCGGAAGTTGAAGTCGCCGCCGTGGCTGGCCAGGTAGGTGTCCTGGCGGATGTAGACCTTCTGGCCGTAGTCCTGGTCGCCGTCGGTGTCCACGCTGCCGCCGCCGATGTAGGTGGCGCCCGTGCCGGCGATCTTGAGCGAGGAGAGGCGCGTATCGGCGCCCACGGCGCCGTCGAACTCGACGTTGCCCGCGCCCGCCGCGATCTCGAGGGCGTGCGCGCCGTCCACGGTGGACGTGAAGTCGACGGTGCCGCCGTTGCTGGTGAGGAGGTTGTCGGAGCCGAGGCTGACGTCGCCGTTGTAGGTCTGGGCGCCGTTCGTCTCGATCGAGCCCCCGTTGAGAGCGATGATGGCCGCGTTGATGGCCAGGCCGGAGGCGCCGGTCACCGCGCCGTTGAAGACGACGGCGGCCGCGTCGAGGGTCGTGTCCGCGCCGAGGCTGAGCGCGCCGTTGTAGGTCTGCGCCGCGGTGTCGACCAGGCCGCCGTTGACGGCGATGTTCGCCGCGTCGACGGTCAGGTCATGGGCGCCGGTCACGGCGCCGCCGAAGGTCACGGCCGAGCCGGTCAAAGTCGTGTCCGCGCCGAGCGTCGCCGCGCCCTGGTACTCCTGGGCGCCCGCGGTCTTCACGGAGCCGCCGTCGAGCGCCGAGGCGCCGGTCACGGTCAGGGAGGTCAACGGGGCCGTGTCGCCGACCGCGTCGCGCAGCTCGACGTCGCCGTCCACGATGAGGGCGCGGGCGCCGTCCAAGGTCTTGGTGAACACGGCGTTGGAAGCGACCAAGGTCGCGTCAGAGCCCAGGCTCACGGCCTGGCCGTAGGTCTGCGTCCCGGTGGTGCCGACGGACGGGGCGTTGATGCGGGTGGTGCCCGCGCCGGAGGTCGCCAGGGAGGCGAGCTTGGCCGTCGAGCCGACCGCGCCGTTGAAGGTGACGTCGCCGGCGGAGTTCGCCGTCAGCGACTGAACGCCCTCGGCCGCCGCGTCGAGCGTGCCGTTGAAGTTGACGGCGCCGCCGTTGAGGACCGCGCTCTGGGAGAGCGTCGCGGCGTTGTAGTCCTGCGCTCCGGTCGTGTTGACGGCCGCCGTGTTGACGTCGGTCGTGCCCGCGCCGTTGACGTTGAGGAAAGCGAGCCGGCGCGCGCCGCCGACGGCGCCGTTGAACGCCGTCTTGCCGCCGGTGGTCGCCGTCAGGCCCTGGACGCCGTCCGTCGCCGCGTCGAGCGCGCCGTTGAAGGCGATGTCGCCGCCGGCCGAGGAGTCGAGCGTCGCCGTCTGCGAGAGGTTCGCCTCGTTGTAGCTTTGGCCGCCGACCGTGTTCACCGCCGTGGTGTTGATGTTGGTCGTGCCCGCGCCGTTGACCGTCAGGGAGGCCAGGCGCGCGCTGTTGCCCACCAAGCCGTTGAAGGAGGTCTGGCCGCCGGTGGTCGCCGTGAGGGCGTTCGGGCCGTTGAGCGTGCCGTTGAAGTTGATGGCGCCGTTGTTGGTCGCCGTCAGCGTCGCGTCCTGCGTCACGGTCGCCGTGTCGTAGTTCTGCGCGCCGGTCGTGTTGACGGCGGACGTGTTGATGACGGTCGAGCCGCCGGTCTTCGTCAGGGAGGCGAGCTTGCGGACGCCGCCGACCACGCCGTTGAAGGAGGCCGCGCCGCCGGTCTGGGCGGTGAGGCTCTGGACGCCGTCGGTCGCCGCGTCGAGCGTGCCGTTGAAGTTGATGGCGCCGTTCCCCGACGAGTTAAGGGTCGCCGACTGGGCGAGCGTGGCCGCGTTGTAGTTCTGCGCGCCGGTCGTGTTGACCTGGGTCGTGTTGATGCGCGTGGTGCCCGCGCCGTTGGTGGTCAAGGACGCCAGGCGGGTCGTGCCCACCGCGCCGTTGAACGAGGCCTCGCCGGAGGCCGTCGCCGTCAAGCCCTGGACGCCGGAGTTAGCGGCGTTGAGGGTGCTGTTGAAGGCGATTCCCCCTGCCGTCGCCGAGAGCAGCGCGGTCTGGGAGAGGGTGGTCGCGTTGTAGGCCTGGTTGCCGGTGGTGTTGACGGCCGTGGTGTTGATGTTGGTCGAGCCCGAGCCGTTCATCGTCAGGGACGCCAGCCGCTGCGAATCGCCGACGAGGCCGTTGAAGCGGACGCCGCCGCCCGAGGTGGCGGTGAGGCCCTGCGTCTGGTTCAGCGAGTCCACCGTCTTATCGAAGGTGATGCCGCCGGTGCCGTTCGTGTTCAACGTCGCCGTGCGCTCGAGCACCACGGCCTCGTTGAAGTTGATGGCGCCCGACGTGTTGACGTTGGACGCGTTCAGGCGCGTCGTGCCGGTGCCGTTGACGGTCAGGGAGGAGGGGCGCGAGCTGGACGAGCCGGAGCCGATGTTGCCGTTGAAGCGTACGTCGCCGGTCCCGCCATTGACCGTCAGCGACTCGGAGCCGCCGTCGGAATCGGCCGCGATGGTGCCGGAGAAGGTGACGCCGCCGCCCGCGCTGGTCAGGGTCGTGTTCTGGCCCAGCTCCACGTTCTGGCCGTAGCTCTGGGAGCCGGTGGTCTGGATGGTCTGTCCGTCGATGTTCGTCGTGCCCGCGGAGGCCGACGCGGTGACCGCCAAGGTCGAGAGCACGCCGGTGCCGCCCACCGCGCCGCCGAAGGTCACGTCGTCGTTGGTGACGCCGACCGTCAGAGACTTCGCCCCGCCGGCCGAGCTGTTCACCGTGCCGCCGAGCGTCACGTCCCCGCCGGCGGTCAAGGTCGTGTTGGCGCCGAGGACGACGGAGCCGTCGTAGCTCTGGTCGTTGTCGGTGCGCACCGAGCCGCCGTTGATGTTGATGGGGCCGTTGGCGTCGACGGCGAGGGAGTCGAGGGCGCGGGTCGCGCCGACCGCGCCGGTGAAGGTGACGCCGCCGCTGCCGGCGTTCACTTCGAGGGCCCCGTTAGGGGTGTCGTTGGAGCCGTCCACGTCGTCGTTGTGGACGTCGATGGTGTCGTGGAAGACGACGCCGCCCGAGGCGCTGTTGATCTGCTGGTCGTCGTTCTCCGTCAACAGCATCTTCTGCTGGAAGGAGATGGCGCCGCCGGCGTTGATCTGGATGGCGTCGTTGAAGATGCGGCCGGTGCCGGTGGTCGTGAGCGAGGCCAGGGAAGGACCCTCGCTGCCGCCGCCGCCGCCGATGGAGTACAGGAAGGTCAGGTCGCCGGTGCCTGCGTTGATGGTCAGGTTCGAGCGGTTGTTGTCGAACGTGTTGCCGAGGTAGCTCTTGAAGGTCACGCCGCCGGAATCGCTGTTGATGGAGACGACGGGACCGACCTCGACGGTGTGGCCGTAGGTCTGGGCGCCGGTGGTCCACACCGAGCCGCCGTTGATGCCGATGACCGCGTTGTCCTCGTCGAAGCCCGCCGCCGCGTTGACGGACACGGACGCGAGCTTGCCGCTCGAGGAGCCCACGGCGCCGCGGAAGTCGACTTCGCCGTTATCGCCGCTGATGATGACCAGGTCCCGGCCCGCGCCGGTGACGGCGCCGTTGAAGGTCAGGTCGCCGCCATTGGTGTCGAAGGTGGTCGCGCCCGAGGCGCCCATCGCCACGGCGCCGCCGTAGGTCTGATTGCCGCCGGTGCGGATGGAGTTGCCGTTGAACGTCGTGACGCCCGTACCGGTGGTGGCGAGGGAATCCAAGCGGTTGGTGACGCCGACTGTGCCCTGGATGTTGATGGCGCCGGCGTTGCCGGCCGTGAGGGTCAGGCCGCTATTGTTGTTGCCCGGAGCCGCGTTGACCGTGCCGCCGAGGGTGATGCCGCCGTTGGAGGCGTCGAGGGTCGTGGTGTTGCTGACCGTCACGTTCTGGCCGTAGTTCTGGGCGTTGGCGGTGAAGACCGAGCCGCCGAAGTCGAGGGCGCCGGTGCCGGCGACGCTCACCGAGTTCAGGCGGTTCGAGCTGGTGCCGACGCCGCGCAGGCCGACGGAGCCGCCGTTGCCGGCGACGATGGCGAGGGTGCGGTTCTGGCTGGGGCTGGCGGCCGTGATGTTGCCGTTGAAGTCCACGCCGCCGGCCTGGCTGTCGAACGTCGCGTTGCCGCCGAGGACGGCGCCGGAGTTGTACGTCTGCGCGCCGGCGGTGTTGATGGAGGTCCCGGCGGCGTTGGAGAGGGTGACCACGCCGTTCATGGACATCGCGCCGAGACGGGTCGTGGCGCCGACGTTGTTGGCGAAGGTGATGCCGCCGCTGCCGGCGTTGATGGTCAGGTCCTCGGCGCCGGCGGTGGTGCCGTTGACGGTGCCGTTGAAGGCCACGGCGCCGTTGTTGGTGTTGATGTTCGTGTCGCGGAGCAGGACCACGTTCTTGCCCCAAGTCTGCGCGCCGGTCTGGATGCTGCTGGCCGCGTTGAGGGTCGCGGTGCCCGTGCCGTTGACGTTCAGGGCGCCGATGCGATTGGTGTTGCCGACGTTGTTGAAGGCGACCGCGCCCGCGCCGTTGTTGATGGCGAGGCTGTTGCCCGTGCCGCTGGTGGCGTTGTTGAGCGAGCCGCCGAAGGTGACCGCGTTGTCGGCGGTCGTGATGGCGGCCGCGCCGCTGAGCGTCACGTTCTGCGAGTAGTTCTGGGCGGAGACGGTGTTCACGTGGCCGCTGAGGTCCACGGAGCCGGCCGTCAGGTTCAAGGTCTGGAGCGCGCCGCCGGTGGCGCCCACGTCGTCGAGGCCCACGGCGCCGGAGCCGGCGTTGAGGGTCAAGGTGCGGCCGGCGCCGGTGACGGCGCCGTTCATGTCGATGCCGCCCGCGGCGCTCTCGAGGGTCATGTCCTGGGCGAGGGCGACGGACTTGTTCCAGGTCTGCGCGCCGTTGGTGCGGATGGTCGAGGCCAAGGAGCCGACGTTCGCCGAGCCTGAGGCGCCGGAGGCGCCGACGGTGAGGGCGCCCACGCGCGTGGTCGCGCCGATGGTGTTGTTGAGGTTGATGGCGGCGTTGCCCGAGTCGAGGGAGAAGGCCTGGGTGCCCGCGCCGGAGCCGTTGACGGTGCCGTTGAGGGTGATGGCCTGGTTGTTGGTCCGCAGGCCGGCGCCGGAGGCGGCGGTCACGGTGATGTTCTGGGTGTTGGAGTAGGTCTGCGCGGCGTTGGTGTAGACGGTGCCGGCGAGGTTGATGCCGCCGGTGTTGTTGAAGGCGACGGACTGCAGGCGGCCGTTGGTCCCCGTGCCGACGTTGCCCACGGTGACGGCGGCCGACCCGGCGTTGAACGTCAGGGTCCGGCTGTCCTGCGAGCTGCCGTTGACCGTGCCGACGGTGATGGCGTCATTGCTGGTGGTGAGGGTCGTGTTGCCGCTCAGCGTGACGTTCTGCGTCCAGTTCTGGGCGCTGTCGGTGTTGACCGTGCCGTTGAGGTCGACGGAGCCGGCCGTCAGGGCCAGGCCGGAGAGGGCGCCGCCGGTGGCGCCGACGTCGCGCAGGCCGACCGAGCCGCTGCCGGCGTTGACGGTGAGGGTGCGGCCGGAGCCGGTGATGGCGCCGTTGAAGTCGACGGAGCCGTTGTTGCTGCTGTTGAACGCCGTGTTCGCGCCGAGGGCCACGGCCTGGTTCCAGACCTGGGAGTTGCCGTTGACCGACGCGACGCCGGCGCCGAGGCTGACCGCGCCGTTCATCGCCATCGCGCCCAGGCGCGTGGTGGCGCCGACGCTGTTGGCGAAGGTGATGAGGCCCGTGCCGGAGTTGATGGTCAGGTCCTGGTTGCCGGCGGATGCGCCGTTGACCGTGCTATTAAAGGAGACCGCGTTGTTGTTGCTGTTGAGAGTCGTGTCCGCGCCGATGACCACGGCCTTGTTCCACGTCTGCGCGCTCGTGTTGAACGTGCCCGTGTTGATGTTGGCCGTGCCGGAGCCGTTGACGTTCAGCGCGCCCAGGCGGGTGGAGCCGACCGCGCCGCCGAAGGTCACGCCGCCGTTGCCGCTGACGGTCAGGCTCTGCGCGCCGGACGAGGAGCCGTTGAGAGCGCCGTTGAAGGCGATCGCGCCCGTGCCCGTCGTGGCCAAGGTGGTGTTCGCGCCCAAGCGAACGGGCGCCGAGTAGGTCTGGCCGCCGGACGTCGTCACCGCGCCGCCGTTGATGGCGACGAGGTCCGCGTCGGACACGGTCAAAGAGGTCAGGGCCGTCGCGTTGCCGACCGCGCCCGAGAAGGTCACGTCGCCGTCATCGGCGTCGATGCTCAGAGACTGGGCGCCGTTGACGGTGCGGTTGAAGGCGATGTTGCCGCCGTTCGAGGCGAGCGAGCGGTTGCCCGTCAGCGCCACGGAGCCGTTGTAGGTCTGGTTGCCGCCGTCGGTGTTGATGCTGCCGGCGCCCAGGCTGATGGTGCCGTTGCCGGAGTTGGCGTTGAGGGTGATGCTGCCGCTGCCGCTCGTGGTGAGGTTGACGTTGTTGTTGAGCGTGATGTTGTTGTGCGCGGTCAAAGTGAGGCTGCGGTTGCTGCTCCAGCTCACGGAGTTCTCCACCGTGATGTTGCCCGGCTGGGTGCCGCCCGAGCCCGTCTGGACCGTGACGCTGTTGGAGCCGGCCAAGGCGCTCTGCAGCGCCGAGACGGTCAGGATGGAGGTGTTGGAGCCGCTCGTGCAGACGCCGCTGCCGTTGCAGCTCATGGACGGGGAGCCGCTGGCCGTGCGGATGACGATGTCGAAGGGATCGAGGAGGAGGTCGCCCGCCACGCCGTGGTTGGCCATGAGGTCCACCCAGCCCTCGTAGGAGAGGTGGTGTCCGGAGACCTCGATGAAGCCGCCGTTGCCGCCCTGCTCGCCGCCGCGGGCCGAGATGGTGCCCCGGAAGTACGTGGTGCCGTCGGACCAGACGATGACCTTGCCGCCGTCCCCGTTGAGCTTCGCGTCGGCGTAGATGAACGCGTCCTCGGCGATGGTGACGTTGCGCGCGTTGCCGATGAGCGGGTTGGAGCCCTGGTAGTCGCCGCCGACGAGCACCGTGCCGCCTCCGTTCTCGCCGGAGGCGTCGATGACGGAGCCGGACTTCAAAGCGATGTCGCCGTCCTCGGCGACGAGGTAGACGCGGCCGCCCTTGCGCTCGACGCCGTTGGCGCGCACGATGCCTTCCTGGTTGATGGCGAGGCTGTACACGTTGCCGCCCGCGGCTTTGAGCTCGACGGTCGCGGCCTCGATCTGGCCCTTCTGGTCCACGCCGATGGGGGCGTCGGTGCCGGCGCCGGCCTTCACGAACACGCGCTCGTCCCCGTTGGGGACGAACAGCACCTCGGAGCCCGCGGCCAAGGAGGCGTTGCCGCCGGCCTTGATCTCGCCCGTGTTGACCACGGAGTGCGCGATGAGCGTGACGTCGCCGCCCAGGGCGTTGATGCGGCCCGCGTTGACGATGCTGGCCATCGAGGGGCCGGAGAAGAGCATGCTGCCGCCCGCCATGAAGGCGTCGTTGGAGACGTCGAGGGTGGAGGCGACGAAACCGTTGGTGTTGATGACGCCGCCCTGGCCGACCATGACGCCGTTGGGGTTGATCAGGAACACGCGGCCGTTGGCCGCGAGGGTGCCGTAGATGGCCGACGGGTCGCCGCCGGTGACGCGGTTGAGCACGGCGGAGGCGGCGGAAGGCTGGATGAACTGCGTGAGCTCGCCCGAGCCGATGGAGAAGCCCTGCCAGTTGATGATGGCGTTCTCCGAGCCCTGGATGATGGTCAGAGTGTTGCCCTCCGCTCCTATGGTCGCCGAGCCCGCGATCACCGAGCCCAGAGTGGGGTTGGCCCACAAGGACTGAGGGAACGCGACGGCGGCGGCGAGGATGACGCGGATGAACGAGGGCATGGCTCGGCTGATTCTGGGCATCCCCTCTATTTTAAGGAGGTTCCGGCTCCATTACATGAGCCATGCGGCCCTGGCCGGGGGCCGAAGGGCCCAGAATAAGGCTAGGCCCGCTTATTAAAGGAGGGCAACTGGACGCGGCGGCGCGCACTTGCTTTACTGGCGGGCCCCGATGACCCTCAAGACCGAGAGAACCGCCGCCGTCCGCTTCATCTTCGTCACCATCCTGCTCGACGCGGCGGGACTGGGGGTGCTCATCCCGGTCTTGCCCGACGTCCTGAGGCGCTTCTCGGCCGACCCCACCTTCGTGTCCGAGTGGTTCGGGTGGTTCATCGGGGTCTATGCCCTGATGCAGTTCGCGGCCTCCCCCGTCCTGGGCTCGCTCTCCGACCGCTATGGACGCCGCCCCATCCTCCTCTCCTCGCTCTTGGGCGCCGCCGTCGACTACCTGTTCATGGCTTTCGCGCCGACCCTGCCCCTGCTCTTCGTGGGGCGCGCGGTCTCCGGGCTCACCGGCGCGAGCATGACGGTCGCCAGCTCCTACATGGCCGACGTGAGCGACGACACCAACCGCTCGGCCAACTTCGGCATGATCGGGGCGGGCTGGGGCCTGGGCTTCATCATCGGACCGATGCTCGGCGGACTGCTGAGCTCCCTGGGGCCCACGGCGCCCTTCCTCGCCGCGGCCGCGCTCAATCTCGTCAACTTCGTCTACGGCCTGCTCGTCCTGCCGGAGTCACTGCCGCCGTCGCGGCGCCGCATCGTGACGGCCCGCCAGATGAACCCGCTGGCCTCCATCCTGCGCATCCTCTCCCCCTCCAACTTCGTCGCGTTCATCTGGATCTACTTCCTGGTCTTCCTGGCCGGCCAGATACACCCCGTGAACTGGACGCTCTATACGCAAACCAAGTTCGGCTGGAGCGCTTGGCAGGTCGGGCTCTCCCTCTCCTTCGTCGGCATCATGATCGCCGTCTCCCAGGGCGGGTTGACCCGCGTCATCGTGCCGCGCCTGGGCGAGCATCGCGCCCTCACGTTCGGCCTGGCGGTCTACGCGGTCACCTTCGCGCTGTTCGCGCTCGCGCCGAAAGGCTGGATGATGTACGCCATCGTCATGGTCTTCTCGCTGGGCGGGGTCACCATGCCCTCCCTGCAGTCCATCCTCGCCAAGCACGTGCCCGCCGACCGGCAGGGCGAGCTGCAGGGCTCCCTGGTGGCACTGGGGGCGCTCGGCTCCATCCTAGCGCCGCTGCTGTTCACGCGCCTGTTCGTGCACTTCACGCGCCCGGGAGCGCCCGCGTACTTCCCCGGGGCCGCCTACATGGGCGCGTCGCTCATCAGCGCGTTCGCGCTGGCCGTGCGGCTGCTGCACCCCCGCGCGCGGGCTTAACGACCGGTCGAGCCGAAGCCGCCCGCGCCGCGCTCGGTCGCGCCGAGGTCCGAGACCTCGACGGGCGCGGGGGTGGCGACGGGGACGATGAGCAGCTGGGCGAGGCGCTCGCCCTTCTTGACGGTCTGGGCCGCGCCGGAGATGTTCCAGAGCACGACGCCCAACTCGCCCCGGTAGCCCGCGTCGATGACGCCGCCCGCGGTCTTCAGGCCCCGCTTGGCGAGGGACGAGCGGTCGCAGACGAGTCCGACGTGCCCGAAGGGCACGGCGACGGCGACGCCGGTCTTCACGATCCGGCCTTCCCCGGGCTTGAGGTCGGCGTCTTCCAGAGAATAGAGGTCCAGCCCCGCGTCGTCGGCGTGAGCGCGCGTGGGCAACACGGCGGAGGCGTCGAGGCGGCGCATCGGCAAGGTCGAGTTCATCAGAGGTGCTCCCCGTAGTCCTGCTGGCCCGGCGGCGGCGGCGTCCAACCCACGAGGGAGCCGATCACGCGAGCGACCCACGACACGGGCCCCAGCAGGAAGTAGAAGAAGAAGAGGAGGAAGACGGCGTTGGTCGGATACGAGAACAGGAACAGCCCGCCGCCGACGATGGCCAGCAGGCCGGGCAGCGACTTCGGCCGCATCCCCGCCTGCTTGAAGGCCGGGTACGGGATGGTCGAGACCATGCACAGCGCGATGGCCAGCACGAGGCCGGGAGCCAGGCCGTAGAGATAGGGGATCTGGTCCATCAGCAGCTTCCAGGTGCGGGCGGGGCGGCCTTCCTCGATGATCTGGTAAAGGAGGACGAAGCTCGCGAGCAGGCCCGCGCCGCCGGGGATGGGCAGGCCGGAGAAATGCGTCTTGGAGCCGCCGCTGTCGTGCGCCACCGCGTTGAAGCGCGCTAGGCGCAGGCCGCCGCACAGGGCGTAGAAGAAGGCCACCGGGTAGCCCCAGGCGCCGTAGTCCTTGAGGATGAAGGCGTACATCATGTGCGCGGGCGCGATGCCGAAGGTCAGGAAGTCGGCCATGGAGTCGAACTCCACGCCGAACATGGACTCCCCCTGGACCATGCGCGCCACGCGTCCGTCGAGCGCGTCGAAGACCATGCCCGCGATGATGGCCGTCGCCGAGGACACGAACTCGCCCTGCACCGAGGCCAGCAGGGCGTAGAAGCCGCACGCCATGTTGCCGAGGGTGAACAGCGACGGAAGGAGGACGCGCCCCCCCCGCTTCAGCGCGTGCTTGTCCATTCCGCTATCTCGGAGAGGCCGCCCGCCACCCGGTCGCCCGGCTTGACCGTCGCCTTCGCGTTGGCCGGCAGGCGCACCGATGCCTGGGAGCCGAAGTAGATGATGCCGTAGCGCTCGCCTGAGACGACGGCGTCGCCCGGCTTGGGCCAGCACTCGATGCGGCGCGCGATGAGGCCGGAGATCTGCTCGACCACGATGGTCCCGTTGGCGTTCTGGAGCGTCATCGCCACGCGGTAGTTGCCCTTGGCCGCGTCGGCCATGGCGGCGGCGAAGGAGCCCGGGATCTCCTCCACCTTGACGACCTTGCCCGCGCACGGCGCGCGCTGGATGTGGACGTCGAAGACGGAGAGGAAGATGCGGATGACGACGGAATCATCGGGCCCCTCGCGCGCCACGGAGAGCACGCGGCCGTCGCCCGGGGAGTAGAGCTTGTCAGCGGCGGCGGGCGGGACGCGCTCGGGGTCGCGGTAGAAGTACAGGCAGAAGGCCGTGAACACGCCCCCCAGCGCCAGCAGCGGGACGCCCCAGGCGAACGTGTCGGCCCGCCCCATCAAGAACAGGCCGGAGGAGGCGACGGCGACGCCGCCGACCACGAAGCGCCACGCCTGAGGAGCGATCTTCATATCGGGTGAATGATACCTTAGTTAAAGTCGATGGGCAGGGTGGGACTCGAACCCACATGACCTTGCGGCCGGGAGATTTTAAGTCTCCTGCGTCTACCAATTGCGCCACCTGCCCGAAGTCCGATTTTAGCACTTGGACTTGCTATAATAAGGAGGTAAGGGGAGTAGGTCACAAGCCGCCGGATCGTCAACACGCTCGAAAGAGCCGGTCCGGCGGGTCCCGAAAGGGGCGACCAAGACCTTGCGCCGAGCGCGCAGGGTCATTTTTTTTGCCCGCCGGCACGGACGCACAGGAGACTTCATGATCTGGTTCTGGGCCGGGTTCGGCGCGCTCATCCTCAGCTTGCTCGCTCTCGACCTCGGCGTGTTCCACCGCGAGTCGCACGAGGTCAAGGTCAAGGAAGCCCTCATGTGGTCCGCGGTGTGGATCACCATCGGCGTCTCCTTCTCCGCCTTCATCTACTTCGCCTACAGCGGCCACTGGCTGGGCATCGGCCTGACCACGGACCTGATGTCCATCTCGCCCCTCAACCCGCTGGGCCACAACGAGGGCGGCGACGCCGCGCTCAAGTACCTCACCGGCTATCTCATCGAGAAGTCTCTCTCGGTGGACAACATCTTCGTCATCGCCATGGTGTTCGGCATGACCCGCGTCCCCGCGCGCTACCGCCACCGGGTGCTGTTCTGGGGCATCCTCGGCGCCCTGTTCCTGCGCGGCGTGATGATCTTCCTGGGCGTGGAGCTCATCCGGCGCTTCTCCTGGACCATCTACGTGTTCGGCGGCGTGCTCATCGCCACGGCCGTCAAGATGCTGCTCGTCTCCGACGAGGGCACCGACCCCGCGGGCTCGGCCGTCGTGCGCTGGGCGCGCAAGGTGTTGCCCGTCACCAGCCATTTCCACGGCGAGCATTTCTTCGTGAAGGCGGGCTCGCACGAGTCGCACGAGTCGGCCGTGCCGGGCGGCGTCGTCGAGCGCGACGCGGCCGTGGAGAACGCCAAACGCGGGACTTGGATGGTCACGCCCCTGTTCGTGGCGCTGGTCATCGTGGAGTTCACCGACCTGGTGTTCGCCATCGACTCCATCCCGGCCATCTTCGCCATCACGACCGACCCGTTCCTCGTGTTCACGAGCAACGTGTTCGCCATCCTGGGCCTGCGCTCGCTGTACTTCGCCCTCGAGGGGATGATCGGCAGCTTCCGCTACCTGAAGGTCTCGCTGGCGGTCATCCTCATCATGGTGGGCGTCAAGATGATGGCCCACTCCTGGTTCAAGAAGCTGCTCGGCGAGCACTTCAACCTGTGGATCCTCGGCCTCATCGCGCTCATCCTGACGGCGGGCGTGGTGGCGTCCATCCTCCACCCGGAGAAGAAGGACTAGAGCCGGGCGAGGATGCGCTCCGCTTCGGCCTCGTCGATGAGGGTGAAGCGGCCGAGCTCGGGCTCCCAGGCGTGGACGTCGGCGCCCGCGAGGTCGAACCACCAGGCGTGAAGCCGCAGCCGTCCCGCGGCGAGAGCCTCGCGCACCGGGGCGTGCGTCTTGAGGTGCTCGAGCTGGACCAGGGCGTGGGCCTGGGCGAGCCGGTCGTGACGCGGCCTCTCCGGCGCCAGGCCCGGACGCCGCTCCAGCTCGCTGACGGAGTCGCCGGCGGCCCCGATCCAAGCCGCGAGCGGCCCCTCGCCGAGGTTCTCTCCCGCGGCGAGACCCTTCATGACGCCGCAGTCGGAGTGCCCGCAGACCACGACGTCGGTGACGCCCAGGCGCCGCACGGCGAACTCCACGGCCGCGGCCGTTCCCGCCGCCGCCGGGACCCGCGACGCGGCCTCCGGAGGGACGAGGTTCCCGGGGTTGCGCACGACGAACAGGTCGCCGGGGTCGGTGGACGCGAAGGTGTTGGGCACGACGCGGCTGTCGGAGCAGGCGATGAAGAGGGTGTCGGGGTTCTGGTCCAGCGCCAGGTGCGCGAACTGCGCCCGGTACTCGGGCCGCGCTTCGCGCCGGAACTTCGCGATGCCTTTGACGAGCTTCTTCATCTCAGAGTCCTATGTCCTCGTTCCACAGGTCGGGCTTCTCCCGGACGAAGCGCTCCATGAGCGCGATACAGTCCGGGTCCTGGAGGACGGTCAGCTTCACGCCGCGCGCGGCGGCGGCGCGCTCGGCGGCGCGGTCGGTGTCGGTGTAGCCCGCGGCGACGCGCGGGGGGGGGGCGAGGGGGGGCGGGCGGGGGC
>CAZTZW010000016.1:0-18177 GCA_964618085.1 uncultured Elusimicrobia bacterium | reverse complement strand
CCCTGTCGCCCGCCGGGGCCCTGTCGCAAGCGGTCGCCGCGCCGGCCGGCGCGGCCGTTTCCGTCGCGCGCGATTTCCGCCCGACGGGCTGGCCGCTGCTGGCCGTCCTCGCGGCGGCGGCGTGGGGCCTGTGGCTCGCGCTCGCCGCGCGCGCCGCGGAGGCGTCGGCATGACCCGGCGCCACGTCACCATCGCGGTCGGCACGGCCGCCACCGCCTTCTTCCTGTGGCTGGGCCTGCGGGGCGTGGAGTTCTCGCACCTGGGCGAGGCGCTGCGCTCGGCGCGCTGGGGCTGGCTGGCGCCGATGGCCGCGGTCGTCTTCGTCGACCTCTACGTGCGGGCGCTGCGCTGGCGCGTCCTCCTCTCCCGCGCGCGTCCCGGCGCCCCGGTGCTGGAGCTGCTGCGGCTGGAGGCCGTGGGCCTGGCCGTCAACAACGTCCTCTTCATGCGCCTGGGCGAGCTGACGCGCGCGGCGCTGGCGGCCAAGCGTCTGGGCGTGAGCGGCCCCGCCGCGCTGGCGAGCGTGGCCGTGGAGCGCGCCCTCGACGTGGCGGCCCTGCTGACCATCTTCCTGCTCGCCGCGCGCGCCGAGCCCGGCTTCGTCCCGGCCAACGTCCTGCGCGCGGCGGGGGCGCTGCTGGCCGGCGCGATCGGCGCGCTCATCGTGCTCGCCGCGGCGGAGACGTCCTTGGCCCCCGAAGGCCCGCTCGAGCGCCTGCTGCGCCGCTGGCCGAAGCTCCATCATCTCGTCGAGCAGCTCGCGTTGGGCGCGGCCGTGCTGCGCTCTCCCGCGGCCGCCGCCCAGGCGGTCGTGTTGAGCCTGCTCCTGTGGACCGTGGACGCGGGTCTGTACTGGGCGGGCGCCCGCGCCCTGGGTCTGGAGTCCCTCATGGATTACCCGCGCGCCGTGTTGGCCCTGTCTTGGGCGGGAGCGTCCTCGGCCATCCCCGCCGCGCCCGGCGCCATCGGCACGTTCGAGGCCGCCGTCAGCGGCATCCTCGGCCGCTTCGGCGCGACGGCCGCGCAGGGCTTCGCCTACGCTTTGGTCTGTCACGCGACCATGTACATCCTGGTGACCGTGACCGGGCTGGCTTTCCTTTACGGCATCGGCGCGTCGCTGGCGCGCGTCCAGGAGGACATGGCGAAGTGAAGCTATCCCTTCTGCCGCTGCTGGCCTGTCCCGTCTGCCGCGGGGCGCTGAAATTCTCCTCGCTGGAGAGTTTCCCGCGTCACGACCAGGACGTCGAGTCCGGCTCGCTGGCCTGCGCCCGCTGCTCGGCCGAGTATCCCATCACCGACGGCGTGCCGCGCCTGCGCCCGCCCCAGGCGCTGGGCCGCGCCGCGGCCAAGACGCGCGCCGCCTTCGGCTGGGAGTGGCTGCGCTACCCGGGCTCGCTGCCCGGAGACGCGGCCGTCTTCCTCGAAGAGACCATGATCGCGCCGGAGGCGTTCGCGGGCAAGCTGGTCCTCGACGCGGGCTGCGGCATGGGCCGCTACAGCGCGGTCGCCTGCAAGCTCGGCGCCGAGGTGGTGGCCGTCGACATGTCGGAGAGCCTCCTGCGCGTGGCCGAGGCCGCCAAGACCAACCCGAAGCTCCATCCCGTGGAGGGGGACCTGCTCCACCCCCCGTTCAAGGAGGGCGCCTTCGACATCGTCTACTCGCACGGCGTCCTGCACCACACCGAGGACACGCGCCGCGCCTTCGACGCGGTGTCGGCCTTGGTGAAGCGCAGCGGATACCTCTCGGTGTGGCTGTACGGCAAGGCCGGCCATTTCGCGCAGTTCGCGACCAACCCGCTCAAGCCCGGCCGCGAGTGGATCGCCGCGCGCCGCCGCCTCGTCTGGTTCGTCGTCGGCCTGCGCCACGTCATCAGCGACCTCACGCGCGTCTTCACCACGCGCCTGCCCGTGCCGCTGGTCTACCTCCTGTGCTACCCCATCACCTGGCTGGGCGTGGTCCCAGGCCTCAAGTACCTCACGTTCTCGGTGCACCCCGATTTCCAGGTGCGCCTCATCGAGAACTTCGATTGGATCAGCCCTCCGTACCAGTGGCATCACACCAAGGAGGAGCTCGTGCGCTGGTACCACGACCGCGGCTTCACCGTGCTCAAGGTCCTGCCCCACGGGTTCGTCCCCAAACCCGGCGCCTTGGGCCGCAAGATCTGACATGAGCGCCGCCCCGACGGCGGTGACGATGGTGTCCGCGGGCTGGTGGCCCGCCCTCGGCGGCGCCGAGCGTCAGGCCGAGGAGCTCTCGCGCGCTTTGGCCGCGCGCGGCGCGCGCGTCGTCGCGCTGACGCGGCGCCTGAGCGGGACGCCGGCGGACGAGACCCGCGACGGCGTGCGGGTGCGGCGTCTGCCGTCCCTGGGCTCGGGCACGGCGGACTCGCTCCTGTTCCTCGTCGAGGCCTTCGTCTGGCTCGTGCTCCACCGGCACGAGTACGACGCCATCCACGCCCATCTCGCCGGCTCGCCCGCGCTGGCCGCGGCCGCCGCGGGCCGCCTGCTGGGCAAGCCCGTCGTCGTCAAGCTCGGCGGAGGGCGCGGCATCGGCGAGCTGGCGGCGTCCTCGCGGTCGTTGTTCGGCCGCCTGAAGCTGCGCCTGCTGGCGGCGCTCAGGCCGCGCTTCCTGGCCGTCGTGCCCGACCTGGCGGAAGAGGCGCGCGAGCATCTCGGCCCGGTGTCCGTGGAGGTCCTGCCCAACGGCGTGGACGTGAAGCGCTTCACGCCGGCCGACGCCATGCGCAAGCGTCTGGTGCGGGCGAGCCTGGGATTACCCGCCGACGCGCGCGTGTTCCTCTATACCGGCCGGTTCTCCTGGGAGAAGCGCCTGCCTTGGTTCGTGCCGCTGTGGACCGCGGCCACCGAGGGCACCGGGGCCGTCCTCGTCCTCGCCGGTTCCGGTCCTGAGCGCGCCGCGATCGCGGCGGTCGCGGGTCCGCGCGTGAAGCTGCTGGACGCCGTCGAGGATAGCGCGCCGCTGTACGCCGCCGCCGACGTTTTCGTCCTTCCTTCGGTATCCGAGGGCCTCTCGAACTCTCTTCTGGAGGCGATGGCCTCAGGGCTCGCCGTGCTGGCCAGCGCCGTCGGCGGCACGCCGCAAGTCGTCGAGGGCGGCGCGACGGGGCTGCTGTTCGCGAAAGACGACGAGAAAGCCGTCTCGGCCGCGTGCGCGCGTCTGGCGAAGGAGACGGAGCTCGTCGCCCGTCTCGGAGCGGAGGGGCGCCGCATCGCCCTCGCTCGCTACTCGCTGGACATGGTCGCCGCCCGTCTCGAGACGCTGTACCGGGCCTAGGGCAGGCGGGCGTCCCTGAGTGGTCCCGAAACCCCTCTGTTTCTGATACACCATGATGTATCAGAAATAGAGGGTTGCGAGGACATAGGCCGCGACCCGCCGCTCTAGTGAGGAGCGTGTAGAGGCGAGAGGGTCAGATGACCGTGAAGCTCGAGTCGACGGTGTAGAAGTTGTAGAGCTTCACGAGCTCGCGCACGCCGTCCTCGAGGGTGAACCGCGTCTTGTAGCCGAGGCGGTGGAGCTTGTCGAAGGAGACGAGGAAGTTGCGCTTGTCGATGGTGGGCATCGAGGAGTCGATGACCTCGCACTTGACCAGCTTCTGGATGGCCCGCGCGATCTCGAGCTTCGAGTAGTTCAGGTGCGCGGCGCCCACGTTGAACACCTGGCCGCGCATGGCCTTCTGGTGGTCGAGGACGAAGACGTAGGCCGCGGCGGCGTCGCGGATGTGCACGAAGGTGCGCTTGGAGCTGCCGGCGAAGAGGACCATCACGCGCTCGGTCACGGCCTTGTGCACGAAGTCGTTGACCATCAGGTCGTTGCGCATGCGCGAGCTGACGCCGAACACCGTGGCGAAGCGCAGGGAGACGGAGTTGGTCCGCTCCTGGACGATCTGCTCGCCCGCGTACTTGGTCTGGCCGTACAGGCTGATGGGGTCGACGCGGGTCTTCTCGTCGAAGATCTTGCCGGAGTCGCCGTAGAAGGAGGTCGTCGAGGCGTAGACCAGCAGCTGGCTGGCCGACATCGCCTTGACCAGGCGCCGGGTCGCGGTCACGTTGATGAACTCGGCCGAGTGCGCGTTGGCGGCGCAGGCCGGGACGCCGCTGATGCCGGCGAGGTGGTAGACGGCGTCGAAAGCCGAGACGTCCTTCTTCTGCAGGGCGCGGATGTCGAGCTGGCGGACGGTGAGGTTCTTGTCGCTGGCCAGGTGGAGGACGGGCGCGTACCCGTACATGAAATTGTCGACGATGGTCACCTTGTGGCCGAGCTTCAGCAGTTCCTCGACGAGGATGATGCCCTTGTAGCCCGCGCCGCCGGTGACGAGGATGTTCATGCGCCGCTATCGTACCCCGGATGGGACGGGCTTGTCCACGGGTGAAGTTGTATACTGCCGCCGCCATGGGTCCCCTGACGCGGCGCATCACCTGGCGCAATCCCTGCGCGCTCGAGAGCCTGCCCCCGGTCGGCCGGCTGCACCGGGCCGCGTGGTCCGCGTCCCCGCGCATGCGCTACGAGCTGATGAAGCTCCCGCTGCGCGCGCTGTTCGGCCTGGCCTACCGGCTGGGCCTGGGCGGCGAAGGCTCGTTCTCCCTGACCGTGGGGGGGAAGAGGAAGACGCTCCGCTTCGACGGCCGCAACCTGCAGTTCACCAGCCTCTACATGCCCCAGCACGTGCACGGCTACGAGCCGGACACCTACGCCTTGCTCGACGCGCTGACGGGACCCGAGAGCGTCTTCTACGACATCGGCTCCAACTGGGGCTATTTCGCCCTCGTGCTGGCCGCCCGCGAGGGCTACCGGGGCCAGGTCCACGCCTTCGAGCCGGTGCCGGGAAGTTTCCGCGACCTGAAGGCCCTCGTCGCCGAGTCGGGCCTGGCCGAGCGGGTGACCTGCCACAACACGGCGCTCTCGGACCGCACGGGGACCGGCCTGATGCGCTTCGCCGACGGCCTGCACAGCGGCTGCGCGGCGGTCGCGCAGGGCGGCGCGGGCATCGAGATCGCCTTGAGCCGCCTCGACGACCTGAAGCTGCCGCGGCCGGACGTCGTCAAGATGGACGTCGAGGACCACGAGGTCCAGGTCCTGTCCGGAGCGCGGCGCGTTTTGACCGAAGCCAAGCCGCACGTCATCTTCGAGAGCTGCGTCGATTTCGGCGCCGGCAAGCTCGCGCCGTTCGCTTTCCTGAAGGAGCTGGGCTACGTCTTCTTCCATCCGGCGTGGCGCACGGAGGACGGCCAGTTCGTCTCCCGCGTCGAGCTGAAGGACGGCGAGCCCGCGACCTTGGCCTTGGTGCCGTTCGAGCCGGAGCAGCGCTTCCTGTTCAAGGACCTGCGCAACGTGTACGCCTGCCACCGCGACCGTCTCGCGGAGCTGAAGACCGCGTTCGTCTAGAACGGGCCCTTGAAGCGGTTGACCAGCTCGGGCACCTTCATGTCCGGCGCCGGCCGTCCCATCATCGCGAACGCCTCGGCCGCGATGGTCGCGGCGCTCGGGTAGAAGGCGTCCTCGAGGGTCTTGCTCACCGGGCAGGCCGTCGGCTGGCAGCCGAGGCGCCGCACGGGCTGCTTCAGCGCGTCGAAGGCCTTGTCGGCGGCGAGCGCCGCGACCTCCGCGCTCACGCCGCACGCGGTCCAGCTCGTGTCGACGACGAGCAGGCGGCCGGTCTTGCGCACCGACCTCAGGATGGCCTCCTCGTCGAGAGGGACGAGGGTCACCGGGTCCACGATGTCGACCGAGATGCCGTGCTTGGCGAGGAACTCGGCGGCTTTGAGCGATTCGACCGCCATGTAGGAGTTGGCGACGATGGTGAGGTCCGAGCCCTCGTGCCGGACGACCGCTTTGCCGAGCGGCAGCGCGACGCAGGGCTCGGGCACCTCGCCGGCGATGTCGTAGAGCAGGCGGTGTTCGATGAAGAGCACGGGATTGGGGTCCGCGATGGCCGCCAACAGCAGGCCTTGCGCGTCCGCCGGGGTCGTGGGCATGACGACCTTGATGCCGGGCACGTGCATGAACATCGACTGGAGGCTCTGCGAGTGCTGGGCGCCCTGCCCCCAGCTGCGGCCGATGACCGCGCGCACGACGAGCGGCACGCTCATGGTGCCGCCGAACATCGTGCGCCACTTCGCCGCCAGGTTGAGCAGCTGGTCCATCGCCAGGTAGAGGAAGTCGGAGCGGATGTGGATGTGGATGGGCCTCATCCCCGAGAGGGCCGCGCCGATGGCCACGCCGGTCATCGAGGCCTCGCAGATGGGCGTGTCGAAGACGCGCTCCTTGCCGAAGCGGTCGATGAGCCCCTTCGTGCTGCCGAACACCGCGCGGTGGTCGTCGACGCCGATGCCCATGATGAAGACGGAGGGGTCCTTCTCCATCGCGTGGGCTTGGGCGCGGCGCAGGGCTTCGCCGAACTTGACGGTGGTCATCGGGGGGCGTAGACGTCCGCCAGGAGGCTGGACGGCGCGGGGACCGGAGCCTTCTCGGCGAAGGCGACGGCGTCTTCGACCTCGGCGCGGGCCCGCTCCTCGAGGGCGGCGAAGTCCTTGGGAGCGAGCTTCCAGCGCTTGATGAGCTCCTTCTTGGCCGCCGCCAGCGGGTCGGCGGCGCGCGCCCGCTTCTCCTCCCCGCGCGCCCGGTAGGCCTCCTGGAAGTCGGTGCCCGCGCCGACGTGCTCGTGCCAGCGGTGGGTGGAGAACTCCAGGAACTCCGGCGGGCCGCCCTTGCGCAGGCGCGCCGCGGCCGCGGCGACCTCGGCGTGCACCGCGAACACGTCGTCGCCGTCGGCCTTGCGGCCGCGCAGACCGAGGCCCACGGCGAGCTTGGAGAGGTCGGTCTGCTTGCGGCGGTCGGCCACGGTGGAGTGGATGGCGTAGCGGTTGTTCTCGCAGACGAACAGGACGGGGAGGTTCTTGAGCATCGCGAAGTTCACGCTCTCGAAGAAGACGCCCTCGTCGGTGGCTCCGTCGCCGAAGACGGCTGCGGTCACCCGGTCCAGGCCGCGCATCTTGGCGCCCATGGCGTCGCCGACGGCGACGGGGATGAGGCTCGCTACGATGGCCGAGCAGCCCATCAGGCCGGCCTCGGGCGCCGCGAGGTGCATGGAGCCGCCCTTGCCGCGCGCGCAGCCCGCGTCCTTGCCGTAGAGTTCCGCGAACATCGCGCGCATCCCGCCGCCCTTGGCGATGAACAGGCCGTGGCCGCGGTACGTGCCGTAGACGCGGTCCTCGCGGCGCAGGGCGGCGCACAGCCCCGCTGAGACGGCCTCCTGGCCCACGGAGAGATGGATGGGGCTCTGGATCTTGTCGGTGGGGTAGATGTCGACGATGCGCCGCTCGGCGACGCGGATGCGCAGCATCAGCCGGTACAGCTCGACGTCGGTTTCTTTAGACCGTTTTCCCATCGATGCCGATCGTCTCTCGCACGATGCACGTCGGACGCCCGCGCACGTCCTTATAGATGCGCGTGATGTAGATGCCGACCGCGCCGACGGCGGTCAGCAAGGAGCTCCAGCAGAAGAGGATGAGCAGGACCAGCCAGCCGTAGGCGCCCGGTCCCGCGCCGAGCGCGGCCGCGACGGCGGCCGCGAGCACCGCGAGGAGGGACAGCGCCAAGGACGCCATGCCGACTCCGATGACCAGGTAGACCGGGAAGAAGCTGAAGGAGGTGAAGCCGGTGATGAACATCTGCCAGGGCACGGCGGTCAGGAGGCCGTGGTGGGACAGGCCGCCGGCGCGCGCCTCGCGCTCGTAGTACACCGTGGCCTGCTTGAAGCCGATCCACACCGCCAGGCCGCGGAAGTAGGGGTTGGTCTCGCGCATGCTCAGGAGATGGTCCACGCAGCGGCGCGACAGCAGCTTGTAGTCGCCGACGTTGATGGGGAGCTTGATCTCCGAGTTCAGCGCCAGCAGGCGGTAGGCCTGCTTCGTGAGCCACATGCGGAACGGGTTCTCTCCGTGGCGGTGGGTGCGCGCCGTGTGCACCACGTCGGCGCCCGCGCGCCACTGCTCGAGCATCTTGGGGATGAGTTCGGGCGGGTCCTGGAGGTCGGAGTCCATGTAGATGACGGCGTCGCCGCTCGAGTGCGCCACGCCCGCCATCAGGCACTCGTAGACGCCGAAGCGGCGGGACATGTTGATGACCTTCACCCGAGGGTTCTTCTCGCGGTGCTTCAGGAGGATGTCCAGGGACCCGTCGGTCGAGTCGTCGTTGACGAACAGGAGCTCGTAGTCCTCCGGCTGCTGGGAGAGGACGGCGACGTTGCGGGCGATGAGCTCGTCGAGGACCTCTTCCTCGTTGCGGAAGGAGAAGACGATGGAGATCATCTTACGCACGGGCGGCCTCGTGCCAGGCGACGGCGTTGCGCAGGCCCTGGTCGAGCGGCAGGAAGTCCATCGGGTGGAACTCGCGCTCGAAGCGGCCGATGTCGACCCAGGAATCGTCGGGCGCTCCCGGTGAGCCGCCCGTGGACGCGGGGACGACCACCGGGATGCGGGCGATGGCGCCGACCTTGCCGGCCAGCTCGGCGATGGACAGGCGCGAGGCGCCGCCCACGTTGTAGACCGCCTCCTTCCCGTCGAGAAGGATGCGCCACAGCATGTAGACGGCGTCGCCGATGTAGCAGTAGGTGCGCATGGCCTGTCCCCGGTCCAGCATGGTTATCTTCTTCTCAGTCAACGCCTTTTCTATGAACGCGCTCAGCACGCGCTTGTCGCCGGTGCTCGCTCCCGGACCGTAAGCGTAGCAAAGCCGGGCGGATTTGGCCTGCACCCCTTTGGCGCGGTACTCGGCGCAGACGGCCTCGCCGCCCCGCTTGCCCTCGATGTAGCAGGCGCGCGGATGGGCCGGGTCCGAGGGCCCGACGCGGGTCTCGTCGAAGGGCGGGCCGGACAGGCCGTTGTAGACCTCGCTGCTGCTCACGAAGAGGAACTTGCCGCCCGCGTTCAGCTTGTCGAGGAGGCCGCGCGTGCCGGCCGTGTTGAGGCGCAAGGTGGCCGCGGGGTCCTCCATGAAGCGCCCGGGCTGGCCGTAGCCCGCCGCGTGGATGACGTAGTCGGCCGGCGGCAGCGAGGCGAGGAAGGCCGGGTCGCCGACGTCGCCGTTGAGCGCCTTGGCGCCGACGTAGTCGAGCAGGGCGCGCACCGGCGCGGCGGCGGGCCCGCGCGTCAACGCGACCGTGGTCATGGGTCTGCGGGTCTGGGCCCAGTGCCGCAGGCAGGCCAGGAGGTGGACGCCGACCAATCCGGACGCGCCGGCGACCATGACGGTCTTGCCTTCGAGCGGGGAGAGGTCGAGGCGGGCGCACGTGCGCCGCGCGTCTTCCATCAGGAGTGACGTCCTCGCGTCGGCCGCGCTCACGAGCCCCGGGCCTCGAACTCGTAGATGACGACCCCGTCGCTGCGGTAGACCGCCCGTCCGCCGAACTTCTCGGGGTCCTGCGTCAGGAGGTGCTCGTCGGCCGCGTCCACCCACAGATAGAAGGGAGGCTTCAGCGGCTCCACCTCCTTCACGAGGGCGCGCAGGCGGTCCTGGTGCTTGAGCACCAGCTTATCGTCGAGGTATTCCCGATGATGCGAGGTGAACCACTCCACCGGCTCGAGCTTCTTGGGGTCGAGATGGGACGCGGTGCGCTGCTCGACGGTCACCTGGGCGCGCAGCGCGGCCGCGACGCTGGGCGGCGGCCAGCGCTCGGCGATGAAGCGGTCGGCGTCGGCGCGGGACGTCTTGAGCACGCGGGCGGTGGCGCGCAGGACGTCGTCGCCGTAGAACGGGCTCGTCACGAAGCTCAAGGGGGAGGTCGCGGGGCGCGAGCGCGAGTATAAAGGGATGGACTCGTTGGTCATCATCGAGAGGGTCAGGAGCAAAGAGTCCTCGGGCAGGCGCTCGCTCGCCCAGACGAACGCCTGCTCGGTCGCGCGGGGCAGGCCGAACACGCGGTACAGGCTCTCGGCCGTCGCCTTCTCGTTGGCCAGCCCCCAGCCCGCCACGGCCAAGGTCGCCGCCATCCCCGCCGCGGGCGTCCAGCGCCGCGCGGCGGCCAGCCGGCCCGCTCCGTAGAGGAAGAGCATCAGGCAGCCCATGAAGCTCCCGGCCGGGATGTAATGGAAAGGCTGGACGTGGAAGCCCATGACGACGTGGACGTTGCGGCACATGAAGACGGCGAGCTGCGCGCTGATGAGCAGGCGCCAGGCATTGCGCCGCGCGGGGTCGCTCTCCCGGCTCAGGGCCCAGAGGCCGGCGCCGGCGAAGAGGAGATGGACGACCGTGATGAGATAGGGGCGGCGCGAGTACACGGCGTCCAGAAACTCCAGGTGCTCGCGCCACAGGTCGGCGGGCACCGACAGCGAGACGCCGGCGGCGCAGGGCAGGCCCACGGCGAGCGCGGCGGCGAAGGCGACGCTCAGGTTCCAGCGGCGGACCGGCTCGGCGGGCGGCAGCCACGCGTAGGCGGTGAAGGTCATCAAGGTGGCCATGCCGAAGGCGAACTCGAACGGGTGGACCCACGCCATGAGGCCGAAGCAGGCGCCGAGCAGGGCGGCCGCGACGGGCTTCCGGCCCGCCTGGCACGAGAGCTTCCACGCTCCGACGTAGTTCAAGCACAGGAGCAGCACGCTCAGGAAGGGGAAGGCCAGGCGGTGGAAATGAGGGCGCAGCTCCCCGTTGCTCTGGAAGAAGACGGCGGCGTAGCGTTCCAGGTTGACGCTCACGCTGAAGTTGACGTCCAGGAGCCAGAAGTAGAGGTCGGGGAAAAGGGTCGAGAACAGGGCCAGCGGGGCGGCCACCTCTTTCTTCCCGCTCCAGCCGAGGAAGACGCGGTAGAACAGGTAGAACCACAGCGCTCCGATGACCGCCACCGAGACGAGCCACGCCCTGTTCATGTCGCCCCCGGTGAGGAAGGCGGGGACGGCGAGGAGGTACAGGGCGATGGAGTTCTGGATCCAGCCGCCCAGGCCCTCGCCCGGCCACCACGGGTTGCGGGGCAGGCCGTGGAGGACGATCTGGCGCACGCAGGAGGAGTACAACACCTCGTCGCGGTAGCGCATGGTCAGCAGGTGCGGGAGGAGCACCTTGAAGCTCCCGTTGGTGGTCAGGGACGCCCAGGCCTGGGGCTGCTCGACGCGCATGCGCTCGCGCAGGTGGGCGATGTAGAGGGGCCGCAGCGAGAGGAGGACGAAGACGCCCGCGGTCATGAGAAGGGCCAGGCGGTCGACGCCGCGGGGACGCGTCATCTCAGCCCCAGCTTCTGCCATTGCCTGCGCGCCAGGCGGTGCTCGTCCTCGTCCATGAGCAGCCACATGCAGCCCGCGAACGTCGCGCCGGACGCCGCGGCGAACAGCCCGAGCAGGGGCCAGGTGGTCGCCCGGCCATGGAAGGGGAAGATGACGGCCGCCGCCGCGGCCGCGCAGACCAGCGGAGGGAGGATGCCGACGCGCAGGTAATCGAGCAGGCCCAGCTTCAGGATGCGCCGGTGCACGAAGAAGATGACGCCGAGAGCGGGGAGCGCCTGGCCGACCAAGGTCCCCACGGCGGCGCCGAGTATGCCCAGCCGCGGCACCAGCGGATACCACAGCGCCGCGCTCAGCAGGGCTTGCCCCCACGCCATCGCGGGCGGATACCACGGGTGCCGCGTGCCGAAGGACGTGATGGACGGCATCAGGCAAAGGGTGGTGAACACCTGCGCGATGATGAGCAGGCGCGCGGGCCACACGCTCGCGTCGCTGAAGCTGCCGCCCACCCACAGGCCGAGGAACTGCGGCATGAGCACGAACAGGACCGTGAGCACCGGCATGACCAGCCAAAGGAGGAGGCGCGTGGCCTTGAGATAGATGCGCCGCAAGTCCTCGTTCGCGGTGTGCCCGCGCAGCTCCGAGATCATGGGCAGCAGGACGGCCGCGGCGGAGGCCGGCAAGGTCTGCAGGCGCTGGAGCAGGCCCGCGGGGACCGAGTAGAGGGTGAGGGCGGTCAGCGAGAGGGCGTTGGTGATGAGGATCTTGTCGAACTGGAAGGAGACGATCCACGCGACCTGGCCCAGCCACCCGGCGATGCCCCAGGTCACGAAGTCGCGCAGGGGGATGGGGGAGGGCGGGCCGTCCGGCAGGGGCCCGACGGCGCGGTAGGTGGCCCACAGGGTCGGCAGCAGGACCAGGACGAGGCCGGCGGCGAAGGCCGGGCCGATGGTCTCCATGCCCAGACCCAGCCAGGCGGCGCCCGCCGCCGTCAGCGGCGGGACGGCGCTCTGGAGGAACGAGAAAAGATTGCTCGCCCCGAAGCGCTGCAGTCCCTGGAGGATGTTCAGGCAGGCGTGCACCAGGGCGCCGGCGACCGCGCCCACGGCGCCGCAGCGCAGGACGAAGGCGCCGGCGTCGGCGTGCGTCGCGTCGAGGCCGTAGAGGCGGGTCGCCGCGAACCGGGCGCCGGCGAAGAGCAGCAGGGCGCCCATGGCGGGCCCGAGCAGGTGCACCAGCGCGGTGTAGCGCATCAGGCGCTTGAATCCGTCGTGGTCGCCGTCGGCCCGCAGCTGCGCTGCGTATTTGACGGCCACGCTGCCGCTGCCGAAGGCGAGGATCATGAGGTGGATGGACGGCGCGTGTAGGAGCAGGTAGAGGCCGTAGACGTCCTTGCCCAGTCTCTCGATGAGCAGGGGCACGACCAGGAAGCTCAGCGCGATGCCGGCGAACTGGCCGATGACGCTCCAGCGCAGATTGCGGGCGAAGCGGTGGGAGCGCGGCTCGCTCATGCGGCGGGCTAAGGCTTGCGGGCCCGCACGATGAGGTTGGCGGTCAGCAGGGAGCCGCTCTCGTAGGACTCGGCGAAAAGGTAGACGCGCGCCGCGGCGGAGCAGAGCTTCCACAGCAGGAAGCGCAGGGCGCTGCGCGCGCCGGTGACGATGGGCTCCTCGGCCGCCACCTCCACGTCGACGAAGCCCGCCGCGCGCATGAGCTGCCAGGCGCTGTGGCGCGTGAAGGCGTTCTCGTGCGTGAGGTCGCCGTAGCGCATGCGCCCGAAAAAGGGTCCGTCGGCGTTGGGCGCGCGCCACAGGAGCACGCCGCCCGGCTTGAGGGCCCTGCGCGCGTCGTCGAGGAAGCCGAACAGCTCGTCCTTGCGCAGGTGCTCGATGACGTCGATGGCGACGACGCAGTCGAAGGCGGACTTGCTCGCGGCCAGCTTCTCGCGAGCGTCGCCCTGGCGCAGGTTCACGACGCCCAGGCGCGCGCCCATGGCGACCTGGACGGCGTCCTGTTCCAGGCCCTCGGCGTGGACGTAGCCCTCCTCGGCTAGGAACTTGAGGAAGGAGCCGGCGCCCGCGCCGACTTCGAACACGGCGGCTTGGCGGTCCGGGGGCAGGAGCGGTCCGAAGCGGCGCCGGAACACCTTGGCGTCGTAGGCCATGCTCTCGACCGTGGCCGGGTTCGCGGCGGCGGCCATGTGGTTCTCGGCGTAATGCGCGTAGAGACGCGCGCGGTAGTCGCCGGCGGGCGGATGTCCTCTCATCGGCCGCGTAGTATAACTGTTAAAATCCCCCCATGTGCGGCATCCTCGGCGTGGCGCGCGGCGACGGCCGCACCCCTTCCCGCGACGAGCTCAAGCGCGCCAACGACCTCATCTCCCACCGCGGCCCCGACGACGAGGGCTTCTTCACGGACGCGGGCGTCGGCTTGGCCATGCGCCGCCTGGCCATCATCGACCTGAACACCGGGCATCAGCCCATCTCCTACGCCGACGAGCGCTACTGGATCGTCTTCAACGGCGAGATATACAACTACCAGGAGCTGAGGAAGGACCTCGAGGCCAAGGGCTACCGCTTCAAGACGCGGTCCGATACCGAGGCCATCCTGGCCCTCTACCAGGACCTCGGCGAGCGCTGCGTGGACCCGCTGCGCGGCATGTTCGCCTTCGCCGTCTGGGACAAGAAGGAGCGCCGGCTGCTCCTGGCCCGCGACCGCATCGGCAAGAAGCCCCTGCTCTACGCGGAGCGCCCCGGCGGCACGCTGGTCTTCGGCTCCGAGCTGCGCACGCTGTTCGCGCTGGACCCCTCGCTCTCGCGCGAGGTGGACCCGCAGGCCGTGGACCTTTTCCTGTCGCTCCAGTACGTTCCCTCGCCGCGCACCATCTATAAGTCGGCCAAGAAGCTGCCGCCCGGTCATATCCTGACCTGGCACGCCGGGAAGTCCGAGGTGAAGCGCTATTGGGACCTGCCCGTGGGGCAGCCGCCCGTCACGACCGACGTGGAAGAGGCCAAGAAGCTCATCCGCGACGAGCTGACCGAGTCGGTGCGCCTGCGCATGATCTCCGACGTGCCGCTGGGCGCCTTCCTCTCCGGCGGCGTGGACTCCTCCATCATCGTCGCGTTGATGGCGAAGCTGTCGACGCGCCCGGTGAAGACCTTCTCCATCGGCTTTGAAGAAGAGCGTTTCGACGAGACCAAGTACGCCCGGCTCGTCGCCGACCGCTACAAGACCGACCACGTCGAGTTCACGGTCAAGGCCGAGATGGCCGACGTCCTGCCCAAGCTCGCCTGGCATTACGGCGAGCCTTACGCCGACGCGTCCGCTTTGCCCACGTACTTCGTCTCGAAGGAGACGCGCAAGTTCGTCACCGTCGCCCTCAACGGCGACGGCGGCGACGAGAACTTCGCCGGCTACATCCGCTACTTCGCCATGAAGGCCGCGCGCTACGTGGACTACATCCCGGGTCCCGGCAAGTCGGCCCTCAAGGCCGCCGCCGAGCTCCTCCCCGAGCGCAACGCGCCCTTCGGCACCGCCTGGCGCGCCAAGCGCTTCCTGCGCTCCACCCTCTTCAACGACCTGCCCGGCCGCCACCTCAAGATGATCGGCTACTTCGCCGAGGACGACAAGCCCGCGCTCTACGCCGAGTCCTTCAAGCGCTCGCTCGACGCCGCCGAGGGCGCGCCCGCCTACATGGCCAAGGCCTTCAAGGCCTGCGAGGGCGAGGACTATATCAACCGCCTGCTCTACGTCGACTTCAAGACCTACCTCCCCGAGTGCCTCATGCACAAGGTGGACATCGCCTCCATGGCCGCTTCCCTGGAAGGCCGTTCGCCCTTGCTCGACCACAAGTTCGTCGAGCTCGTCTACCGCATGCCCGGCGACTGGAAGCTCAAGGGCCTCACCGGCCACAAATGGATCATGAAGGAGGCCTTCAAGGACCTCCTGCCCGAGGAGATCCTCACCCGCAAGAAGATGGGCTTCGGCATCCCTCTCGGCGAGTGGTTCCGCGGTCCGCTCAAGGGCTTCTGGGAGGAGCACGTCCTGTCCGAGCAGGCGCTCGGCCGCGGCTACTTCCAGGAGTCCGGCCTGCGCGCCCTGTGGGACGAGCACCAGAGCGGCCGGCGCGACCAGGGCTACCGCCTGTGGGCCCTGCTCATGCTCGAACTGTGGCACCGTCACGCCGATGGCGCGATGACGGCTCCCGCGTGCGAAGCCTCGTCTAAAGTGGGATAATCCCCGCCTCGTGCGCGCGCAGCTCTGCCTCCTCGCTCTCCTCTCCGCGCCCGCCGGCGCGGCCCCTACCGCGACCTTGCTCGATGAAGGCGTGGGCGGCCGCGCGATGGCGATGGGCGGCGTCGGCGCGGCCTTGGCCGACGACGCGACCGCCCTTTACTGGAACCCGGCGCGCATGGCCGGCATCAAGCAGCGCGAGGCCGCGGGCGCGCACGCGGAGCTGCCGTCCTCGCGCGTCATGTTCGCGGGCTGGGTGCAGCCCGAATCCGACGGCGCCGCGGGCCTGAGCGTGGTCTACCGCGACGCGCCCGGCCGTCCGACTTCGGACCTCGAGACCTCCGACGCGGTCTTCACCTTGGGCTACGCCAAGAAGGAAGCCGACGACGGCAACGCGGGCGTCTCGTTCAAGTACATCCGCTCCCGCGTCCCCGGGCAGAACGCGCACTCCTTCGCCACCGACCTCGGCATCTCGCGCGGCGAGGAAGGCCGCATCACCGCCTTGGTCCTGCGCAACGCAGGCCCGCGCCTGAACTACGGCAGCCTGCACAAGGACCTGCCGCTGACCATCGCGGCGGGCTTCGGCTACGACCCCGACAAGTCGGACTGGGCCGCGGCCCTCGACTACGAGTACCGCCCGCGCACCGGCGCCCACGACGTCGGCGCCGGCGCGGAGTGGGAGTTCGTCTCGGGCTTCTTCGCGCGCGGCGGCTGGACCACCAAGGACGAGAAGGCGCCCGCCCTCGTCCCGTCGCGCGGCTTCACCGTCGGCGGCGGCCTGCGCCTCGGCGGCCTGCGCGCGGACTACGCGTTCCGGCCCAAGGCCGGGCGCTACCACCGCGTCGACCTGGCCTTCCGCTTCTAGTACAGCCGCAGGCCCGGCTCGCGCGTCGTGAGCGTCGGGGTCTGCTCGCGGTTCTGCCCGCGCGCGTCGAGGATGACGCGCTTGCGGGCGTAGGCGTGCAGCTCGGCGAGGGTCAGATGGCCGTCGGCGTCCGCGTCGGCCGCGCCGTTCAAGCCCGCGACCAGGTGATAGGTGAACGCGCCGTGTCCGGTGGCGGGCAGGCCGCCGGCGGCCTCGCTCGCCTCGGAGGCGGCGAGCACGGAGACGCGCCGCGCGGTCTTGAGGGGCATGCGCACGTTGACGAGCGGGCGCAGGCCGGGGGCGAGCACGGAGCGCCCGCCGGAGCCGGAGAAGCAGGAGTCCAGCGCCACGACGATCTCGGAGGCCGGGAGTCTCTCGAGGGAGGCGTATAGGCGCTCCAGCGAGAAGCCCGTGCTCTTCACGAACGTCGCGTCGCCGTCCCAGGGCATCAGATAGGGCGCGCCGGTCTCTATGTCGGGGGCGCCGTGGCCGGAGAAGAACACGTAGACGCGCGAGTCCTTCGTCGTGCGACGAGGCAGCCACTCCTCGATGTACTTGGATATCTCGGTCAGTCCCGCGCGCCCGCCCTCGAGATGGACGACGTTCTCCTCCGGCACGCCCAGCGACAGCAGGGCGGAAGCCATGGCGCTTGCGTCGTTCTCGGCGTAGGAAGCGGGAGGCAGGCTGCGGTAGCTCTCGACGCCGACGACGACGGCGTAGTCCTGCGCGCGTTCGGGCCGCCGCGGACGGCCGCGGCGCGGGGGAAGGGAGGACGTGGTCTTGGGCGCGGGAGCCTCCGCCGCGGCAGGCGGGCGTCCGCCCGGCGGGGTGACGAGGAAGGCCTCCGCGGTCTCGGGTCCCGCGCTCGTGGGCTGGCCTCCGAAGACCAGCAGGCGGCCGTCATGGAGCCGCGCGACGCCGCCCCCGAGGACGGCCGCCGGCGCCGAGGGCCCGGGACGCCAGGCGCCTTTCTCCGGCTCGTACGCGTCCAGGGAGGACATCGGTTCGCCCTGGGCTATGCCTCCCACCAGGGCGAAACGGCCGTTGGAGACCAGCGGGACGGCGGCCAGCCGCGGAGTGGTCAGCTCCGGGCCGGGCGACCAGGCGTCCTGGGACGGGTCATAGAGCTCGGTGAGGGCGTGCCGCCGGTCGTAATCCGTGCCGCCGGCGACCATCACCTTGCCGTCCGGGAGCAGGAACGCGGACGCGTTCTCCCGGCCGAACAGCGGCCTCGCGGCCTCGCGCCAGCTCAGCGACGCGGGATCGAACAGATGGGCGTCGATGGGGAAGCGGGCGGGGCCGGCGCTGCCGAGCGCGGACAAGACGCGGCCATCTTGCAGCGCCAGCACGACGCCTCCGGTACGGGGGCGAGGCAGCGGCTGCACCGCCGACCACTCCCCGGTCCGGGGATCGTAGAGTTCCGCCGCCCGGGATACGTTCCCGACGCCGCCTTGGCGGGTCTCGTAGCCTCCGGCGGCCAGCACGCGTCCGTCCGGCAGCAGGGCCAGTGGCTGCGACTCGCGCGCGACGCGCAGCGAGCCCGTCGGGCTCCAGCGCCCCGTCTTCGGATCGAAGAGCTCGCAGACGCCCGTCGCTCCCCCGCGCGTGGAGCGTTCGCGGCCCCCGACGGCCAGCACGCGTCCGTCCTTCAGGCGGATGAGGCTCACCGCGTAACGAGGCGAAGAGAGCGGAGGCCCGTCGCTCCATCGGTCGGACGCTGGGTCGTAGAACTCGACGCCGTCGGTAGCCAGAGTGGTGGCGGTGCCGAACCCTCCGGCGACCATGACCCGGCCGTCGGCGAGAGTGACGCCCGCGCCGGCCACGCGGCCGCGGCGCATGGTCGCGGCGCG
>CAZTZW010000015.1:0-18423 GCA_964618085.1 uncultured Elusimicrobia bacterium | reverse complement strand
AAGCGTCTCGGCGCAGGAAACTCAAGAGGCCAAGGAGCGATTCACTCTGCCCCAGCTCGTGGGGATGGCGCTCAAGAGCACCCAACTCCTCGGCGCTCAAGACGCGCGGGTCGAGGAGAGGCGCCTGTCCGCGGAGCAGGCCAAGGTCTGGTCGGGACCATCCGCGAGCTTCCTGGCCGGACGCACGAAGCAGACCGGAGGCAGCGGATCGCGGTTCGAGCTGTCCCTGCTGCAGCCGATCCCGCTCACGGGAATACCGCGGCTGCGCGGCGGGCTTCTGGACCTGGAGTCGGAGGCCGGACGCGTCGAGCGCACGGCGGCGGAGATCACAGTCACCCTCAACGTCGCGCAAGGCGCCTACGAGTACTCGGCGGGCCGCCGCAAGGCCGCTTTCGCCGAGAGCCGGCGCAAGCGATTCGAGCTCGTGCATTCATACATTGCCGGCCGCGTTTTCCCGACGCCGCAGCGGAAGACGGAAAGCCGCATCGTCTCCAATCGGGTCAAGAACCTGGTCGCCGAGGCGATCCAGAGCGAGGCCGGCTTCAAGGCGTCCCTGGCTAAGCTCCGGACGTACGTCCCGCTCGAGGCCGACGGATACCCTGAAGTCGAGGTCCCCTGGCTTAAGGGCGGCCAAAGCTTGAACGAACAGGAGTGGCTCGACCGGGCGCTCGCCAACAACCCCGAGCTCCGCGTCCAAAGGCTGGCCGTGAAGAGCGCCGGGCTCGCGAAAACCTTGGCCTCGCGCGAGGGGCTTCCGGATACGGCGCTCGCGGCGACTTATGAGAAAGGTCAGGAGGACATCACCGGCACGGACTACGGCCTCGGCATCAGCCTCGCATTTCCCACTTGGAATCGCAATCGCTCCGGCATCAGGAGCGCTGAGCAGCGAAGGCTGGCCGAGGAGCGCGTGCTCGCTTATTCCGAGCAGAGGCTCAAAGCCGAGCTGCTTCGCTTGCTCGTCGAGTACGAGGCGGCGCGCCAAACCATCCTGAAGTATCCGCCGGAGCTGTTGGCCGAATTGGACGCGCAGCTCAAGGAAGCCGACGAGGGGTTCCGCAAGGGACAAGTCGATCTGCTGACCTTCCTGGAGGCCGACGCCTCGGCCTCCGAGACTTACTCCCGGGCGCTCGACGCCCAGGTGCAGCTCGCGGCCAGGGCCGCCGAGCTGCTCGCCACCGCCGCGGACCCCGACGCGCTGACCAAGCTGGGCTCGTTTTAGGAGAATCACATGACCCGCCTTCTCGAATGGACGTTTAAAAACCGTCTGACCGTGCTCTTCCTCTTCGCCGTGGGCTCCGCGGCCGGCCTCTACGCTGTGTCCATCACTCCGGTGGACGCCGTGCCCGATATCACGCCCGTGCAGGTCATGATCAACACCAAGACCGGCGCGCTCGACCCCGAGCAGATCGAGAAGACCGTCACCTTCCCGATCGAGACGGACATGAGCGGCATCGCCCATGTAAAAGACGTCCGGTCGCTCTCCAAATACGGCCTTTCCCAGGTTCTCGTCGTCTTCGAAGACGGAACCGACATCTACTGGGCGCGCCAACAGGTGGGCGAGAGGCTTCAGGGAGCCAAAGGCGAGATTCCGGCGGGGCTTTCCCCGCAGTTGGCTCCGATCAGCACCGGCCTGGGCGAGGTCGTGATGTACTCCGTCGTGGCCAAGCCCGGCACGCCCCTGGCCGCCAAGCCCAAGACGGAGCGCCTGCTCTACCTGCGGACCATTCAAGACTTCGTCGTCGTGCCCTATCTCCGGCGCTCGATCAAGAATGTGGCGGAGATCGACACCACCGGAGGCTATAAGAAAGAAATTCACATCGAGTTGCACCCCGAGAAGCTGGAACAACTCGGAGTGACGATCGAGCAGGTGGCCGAGCGCCTGAAGGGCCTTGGCGAGAACTCGGGAGGCGGCTACATCCAGCCCAAGGGTAAGCAGTTGATCGTGAGGACCTCCGGGCGGCTCCAGAGTTTTAAAGAGATCGAGGGCATCTCCATCAAGCTCGACGTGCGCGGCAAGCCGGTCCCGTTGTCCGCGGTCGCCGACGTCAAGGAAGGTTTCGCACAGCGCATGGGCGGCTCCACGAGCCAGGGAGAAGAGACGGTGCTGGGCACCATCCTCATGCTCAGCGGCGCCAACTCGCGCCGGGTGGCGCTCGACTCCGAGCAGGCTTTGAAGGACGCACCCTTGCCGCCGGACGTGCAGATCGAGCTGCTCTACACCCGAAGCTACCTCGTCAACGCCACGCTCAAGACGGTCGTCAAGAGCATGGGCGAGGGCGCGGTTCTGGTCGTCATCGTGCTGCTGGCCATCCTCGGCAACATGCGCGGGGCGCTTCTCGTCGCCCTCGCGATTCCGATCTCGATGCTGTTCGGCGCGATCGGCATGAAGTGGTTCGGGGTATCGGCGAGCCTGATGAGCCTGGGAGCCATCGACTTCGGCCTGATCGTCGACGGCGCGGTCGTGATGATCGAGAACTCCATCCGCCGCCTCGAGGAACATAACGGCGAGCTCGACGCCTCTGGACGCCTGGCGCTTTTTCGCGACGCGGCGGCCGAGGTGATCAGGCCCGTGACCTTGGGCCTGCTCATCATCATGCTCGTGTATGTGCCCATCCTTTCGCTCGAGGGTATCGAAGGAAAGCTCTTCCGCCCCATGGCGCTGACCGTGCTCATGGCGCTGGGCGCCTCGCTGCTCGTAGCCGTGTTTCTCATGCCCGTGCTCGCCTACCTGTTCCTTAAGGCCCCTAAGAGCCACGGCGACGGCCATGGCGAGGGTCTGCTCTACGGCGGATTGCTCAAGGCTTATACGCCCATCCTCGACTACTGCCTCAAGCGTCCACTGGCGGTCGTCGTCCCGTCGCTGCTCCTGTTCGTCGCATCCTTGGTGATGGCCGCGCGTATGGGCTCGGACTTCATGCCGCCGCTCGATGAGGGCGACCTGGTGATCAACTTCACGCGGCCGGCCGACATCGGCGTGGACGCCTCGTTGGAGATGCAGGAGAGAAGCGAGCGCGTCATCGCCAAGTTCCCGGAGGTCGAGCGCGTGTTCGGCCGTCTCGGGACGCCGGAGTCCGCGACGGACCCGATGGGCGTGCACCTGGCGGACACCTTCCTGGTCCTTCAAAAGGATCATTCTAAATGGCCGCTGGTGAACGGCCGCAGGCGCACGAAGGCCGAGCTGTACGAGGCCCTCAAGGCGGAGCTGGAAGATAAAGTCCCGGGCCAGGAAGTCGGCGAGAACCAGCCCATCGAGATGCGCTTCGCTGAGATCCTCGAGGGCAGCCGCGCGGACGTGACTTTGCGCGTCTACGGCAAGGAGCTGCCGGTCCTCATCGACCTGCTCGAGCAGTCGATCGCGGTCCTCGAGAAGGTGCGCGGCACCCAGGAGGCCGAGATGGACGCGCTGACCGCGCTGCGAAAGAGCCCGGTCTTGAGCGCCCGGCCCAACTACGCCTCCATCGCCCGCTACGGGCTCGACATCCAGCGGGTCAACGACCTGCTCGAGGCCGCCATGGCGGGGCGCGAGGTCGGGAGCTTTTTCGAGCAGCAGTGGCGCTTCCCCATCGTGATGCGCGTGGAGGAAAAGCACCGCGAGGACGTCGAGACGATCAAGGCCCTTCCCGTCGGGATGGACGGCGGCTCGATTCCCCTCAACAAGGTCGTCGATTTCGAGGTCAAGGACGAGGTCACGACCATCGCCCACCATTACAGCCAGAGGTACGCGGCCGTGGCCGTGTTCCTGAAGGGGCGCGACATCGCGAGCTACGTCGCCGAAGCCCGCGCCTCCGTCGAGCGCGACGTCAAGCTGCCCGAGGGCTACACGATGAGCTGGGGAGGGCAATTCAAGAACCTGGAACGAGCCAAGGCTCGCCTGGGCTTGATCGTGCCGACCGTGCTCCTGGCCATCCTCCTCATTCTCTGGTGGTCCTTCGGCAGCATCAAGCAGGCGCTGCTGGTCTACGTGGGCGTTCCCCTGGCGATGACCGGAGGTGTTTTCGCGCTCGCCTTGAGAGGCATCCCGCTCAGCGTCTCGGCCGCCGTGGGGTTCATCGCGCTCATGGGCATCGCCATCCTGAGCGACATGGTGCTCAGGACGATCTTCAATCAGCTTCTGGCCAAGGGCGTGGCGCCGCGTGAAGCCGCTCGGGAAGGAGCGCTGCGGCGTCTGCGTCCGGTCGTCATGACCGCGCTTGTCGCAAGCCTGGGATTCGTGCCTATGGCGTTGAACACGGGGATTGGCGCGGAGATCCAAAGGCCGCTCGCCACGGTCGTAATCGGCGGGATCATATCGTCGACTTTGCTGACCCTTCTGCTGATTCCCGTGCTCAATGTGTGGGTCGTGCCGCGCAAAAAGGAGGAGATAGAGCTATGAAGGAGATCAAAGCCATTATCCAGACCTCGGTCCTCGATAAGGTGCTGCTGGCCCTGCACGCGATGAAGGGTTTGCCTGGATGCACGGTGTCCCACGTCCACGGCTACGCGAGGTCGGACGACTCCCCGGCGGAGGAGACATTGGAGTCCGCCGAACGGACGAAGCTCGAGATCGTGGTGAAGGACTCCGACGAGAAGAAGGTCGTCGAAACCATCATGAACAGCGCGCGCACCGGCAGCCATGGCGACGGCAAGATCTTCGTCATAAACTGCGAAGAAGTCGTCGCCATCAGGACGGGGAAGCGAGGCGGCGCCGCCGTTTGAACGCAGCTCAATCCGTCTTCGCCGCGCTCCTTCTTGGGTTGGCCGCCTGCGGCGAGCCCGCGGGGTCGCGCCAGGCGCCGGAGTTCGACTTGCCGAACCTCGCCGGCAAGACCGTGAGCCTCACGTCTTTCCGGGGCAAGCCGGTGCTCGTCAACTTCTGGGCCACATGGTGCGACACCTGCCGCGTGGAGATGCCGGACCTCGAGGCGCTCTTCCGCCGTTCCGGCGGGAGATTTTCCGTCATAGGCTTATCCATGGATGAGAACGCCGATATGGCAGTGCCTCCATTCGTGAAGAAGCACCGGCTCACCTTCCCCATGCTGATCGCCGACCGCAAGGCTTCCACCGCCTACGCGGTGCGCGGTCTTCCGGCCGCATTCCTGATCGACGCCGAGGGGCGCATCGCGCGCCGTTGGGTCGGCCCGTTGGATGTCCGCGCGGTCGAAAACGACATTCTGACGCTGCTCAAGGTGAAATGAAACCCTCCGAGCTCCGACGTACCGGCCCGACGACATGGACGCTGCTCTTCGGCGCCTGGCTGGTCGCCAGCATCGCGACGCTCGGGGCGCTATTTTTCAGCGAAGTCATGCAGCTGCCTCCTTGCGTTCTCTGCTGGTATCAGCGCATCTTCATGTTTCCGCTGGCTTTGATCCTGCCGATCGGCTTGTTTCCTCTCGACAGGAAAGTGGTCCGTTACACGCTGCCGTTGGCCGCGCTCGGCTGGATGTTCGCCGTCTTTCACCTGCTCCTGATCGCCGGGATCATCCCCGAGAGCATTAAACCCTGCAACCAAGGGGTGCCCTGCTCGGAAAAAGTGATCGAGTGGTTCGGCTTCGTGACGATTCCGCTGTTGTCGGCCGCGGCCTCCACGACGATCATCGGGTTGCTGGTTCTAGCGGGCGTCAGGAGATCAAGTGAGCAATAAAACTCTATTCATCGGTTCCGTCGCGGCCCTGCTGATGGCTTTCACGACGGTTGCCGTCACCTACAAGAGAAATAAGGCCAGGCAGCTCGCGGAAATGGCTAAAAATAACAGCGCCCCGCTCGTGCGCGCGCACTCGCCCACGCTCGGCAAGGTCAACGCACCGGTCGTGATCGTCGAGTTTATCGATCCTGCCTGCGAGACCTGCTCGGCGTTCTACCCCCTGGTCAAGAAAATACTGGCGGCCAACCCAGACAAGGTTCGACTAGTGCTGCGTTACGCGCCCTTCCACCACGGCTCGGATAAGGTGGTCGCGGTGCTGGAGGCCGCGCGCCGGCAGGGCAGGTTCTGGCAGGCATTGGAGGCGTTGCTCGCCGCGCAGGCGGACTGGGCTCCGCACCACGCGGCGCGGGTGGACCTGGTCTGGAATCATCTCGGTGGTCTGGGGCTGGATCTTAAGAAGATGCGGGCCGACATGAGCGCTCCTGACATCAGCGCCTTGATCGCGCAGGATTCCGAAGACATCCGCACCCTAAACGTCACCAAGACGCCGGCGTTCTTCGTCAACGGAAAGCCGCTGACGAACTTCGGCTACGAACCGTTGAAGAAGCTTGTCGATGACGAGCTCAAGGAGCAGCAACGGTGGTAAGCGTGAGAGTCCTCGCTCTCGGCGCCGCAATCCTCTGCGCGGCTTCGGCCGCCGCGCAATACGCGGAGCCCGAGCTGCAGGTCCAGAAAATATCCGCGAAGACGTACCCTCCCGTCGCGGAGGACGAGTCGCCCATAATGAGCTCCGACGAATTCTACAAACGGAGAAACTCGGTCTTTTCCGTCGAGGAGATCGCCGTCATCCGATTCGTCTTCAAGGGCCCGTGGTACAAGTCCGCCGATTACCTGGCGCGGGAGAAGGCGGCCTCGCTGGGAGCCAACGGGCTCGTGCTCGTGGAGTCCGTCGGCCGCGAGGACCTGCAGGGCGCGATCAGGACATACCGGGCCTTCCGGCTGACGGACTCCTTCGGGAGGGCGATTTATACGAAGCCCGCCGAGGAAGCGCCGCCCGCCAAGGCGCCGGAGGCGTCGGCCGTGAATCCTCCCGCGGCGCCGGCCCTGGCACCATCCAGTTCCGCCGCGCCGCCGGCCCCGCGTCGAACTCACCGTCATTTTGACTGGGTCTGGACTCATGACGCCTCGGTCCTCTCCCATCGCCTCGGCTTCGACGCGGCCCGCGCGAGCAAGGACGAATTGGAGCAGTTGAAGCTGTACGTCCGGGAGAATTTCCGCGCCGAGGAATATAAGAAATTAATCAGGGCGTCCGGAACACGCTCCAAGGTCACGCTGGATTTCGTGAATGGGGCGATCGAATGAGGCGCATGGCCCTGCTCGGCGTACTGCTGTGCGCCTCCTCGCTTGCCGGGGCCCAATACCCGCCCGAGGTGGAGGTCACTTTGGTCCTCAAGGAGAAGCGTCCGCACATGCTCGCCTCGAAGGTGGCCGTCGCCGACTGCTACACGAGCTCGCTTCCGGGCGCGCAAAGAGAAGAGGTGGCGCTAATCAAAGTGACCGTCCGCGGAGCCTGGGAGAGGAGCGCTCAGCATCTGGCCTCGGAGAAGGCCGCGGAGCTCGGAGCCAACTGCCTCCTCGTCGTCTCATCCTTCGGCAAAGACAACGCCGAGTATCCCGTCCATCGTTCCTACAAGGCGTTCCGGGTCACCGTTCCCTACGGACCGTGGCGCGTCCCGGCGTCGGCCGAGAGTCTCGCCTCCGCCGCGACGGCTTCCGGCTCCGCCGGATTCAACTTCCCGCTGCCCAAACTCAAGGCGCCGGTCATAGAGAAGAAGCCCTCCGAGGCGCACGGCGACCACCTCAGCCGCGCCATGGGACAGGCCGTCTATATCCATGAGATCGTGCTGGACCCCGCTCGTGCCGACTCGGAGACGTGGGCGGACGTGTTCCAAGACGTGCGCGAGTATTTCGGAGAAGCCGAAGCGGAAAAGCTGGCTCGCCTCGTCGACTCGGGCAAGAAGATTCGTGTCGATCTGAAGGCGGGGAAGGTCTCGGGAATTGATTGATCGGAGATTGATGAGATGAACGCCAACACGAGCAGCTTCAAGATAACCGGGATGGACTGCGCCGATGAGGTCTCCACCTTGAAGCGGGAGCTCGGACCTCTGGTCGGCGGAGAGGACAAGCTGTCCTTCGACCTCCTCAACGGCAAGATGACGGTGGAGTCGGCGCAAACGGCGCCCACGGACATCATCGAAGCCGTCGCGCGGACGGGGATGAGCGCGCGGCCATGGGTAGAAGCGGGGGAGCCGGGCCATGACGAGGCGGGACTCGGAACCCTGAGAGCGATCCTCACGAGCGCGAGCGGCGTCTTCCTAACTTCAGGATTCTCGGTTCACGCCTGGCTGGCAGGAAGCGTCTCGGCCGCGATGGGCTCGGAAGGGCTGGGCTTGGCCGATGTGGTGCCCGTCGCGGCGCGCGTCCTCTATGGTCTCGGGATAGGGGCGGGCTCCTGGCTGATACTGCCGAAGGCGATATTTGCGGCGAGACGGTTGCGGCCCGACATGAACCTGCTGATGGTCGTCGCCGTCCTCGGGGCGGTCGGCATCGGCGAATGGTTCGAGGGCGCCACCGTCGCCTTCCTGTTCTCCGTGGCGCTGCTGCTCGAGTCCTGGAGCATCGGACGCGCGCGCCGGGCGATCGCGGCGCTCATGGAGCTGACGCCGTCCACGGCGCACGTGAAGCTCGAGGACGGCTCCCTGCGCGAGACGGCGGCCGCGGACGTGGCGGTGGGCGCCGTCTTTGTCGTCAAGCCGGGGGATAAGATCCCTCTCGACGGCCGCGTGATCGCGGGCGAGAGCGCCGTCAACCAGGCTCCGATCACGGGGGAAAGCATGCCCGTCGCGAAGGCGCCCGGCGGCGACGTCTACGCCGGCACGATAAACGGCGACGGGGCCCTCGAGGTCCGGTCGACGAAGGCCGCGGGACAGACGACGCTCGCGCACATCATCAAGCTCGTGGCGGAGGCGCAGAGCAAGCGCTCGCCGTCCGAGCAGTGGGTCGAGAAGTTCGCGCGGATATACACCCCCGCGGTGATGCTCCTCGCGTTGGCCGTCCTGCTCGTCCCGCCTCTGCTCTTCGGAAGCCCTTGGACGCCCTGGCTTTACCGCTCCTTGGTCCTGCTCGTCATCGGCTGTCCCTGCGCGCTCGTCATTTCGACGCCGGTGACGGTCGTCGCCGCCCTCGCGGCCGCCGCCAAGAACGGCGTTCTGCTTAAAGGGGGGACTTTCATCGAGACGCCGGCGCGGCTGAAGACCGTGGCGTTCGATAAGACCGGGACTTTGACGAAGGGCGAGCCCGCGGTCGTGTCGGTCACGGCGCTCGGCGGGCACACCGAGACCGAGTTGCTCGAGATCGTCGCCGCCATGGAGGCGCACAGCGGCCATCCGCTGGCGAAATCCATCATGGCCTACGCCCAGCAGAAGGGCGTCCGGCCGGCCGCGGCAAGCGGCTTCGAGATCATCCAGGGCAAGGGAGCGACGGCGACCGTGAACGGAGAACGATACTGGCTCGGCTCGCATCGCTACCTGGAGGAGCGCAAGCAGGAGACGAAGGAAGTCCACGAGATGCTCGAAGCCATGACGAGTTCGGGGCGCAGCGTCGTGATCGTCGGGGATGAGAAGCACGTCTGCGGACTCATCGCGCTCGCGGACACGGTCCGGCCCGAGGCCCGGAGGACTTTGGAGGCGCTGCGCGCGGAGGGCATCGAGCACCTCGTGATGCTCACCGGCGACAACAAGGGGACGGCGGACGCGATCGCCAAAGAGCTGGGTCTCGACGAGGTCTACGCCGAGCTGCTACCTCAAGACAAGGTCTCCGCCATCGAGAAGCTGATCTCGCGCTACGGCGCGGTGGCGATGGTGGGAGACGGCGTCAACGACGCGCCCGCCCTCGCGGCCTCCACGATGGCCGTGGCAATGGGCGCCGCGGGAAGCGACGCGGCGATCGAGACAGCCGACGTGGCGCTGATGTCGGACGACCTTTTGAGTCTGCCCTGGCTCATGCGCCACTCCCGGCGCAGCCTTCGGATCATCCGCCAGAACATAGGCCTATCACTCTTAACCAAGGCCGCCTTCGTGCTGCTGACGTTTCTAGGCTACGCTTCGCTGTGGAGCGCGATCGCGGCCGATATGGGGGTGTCGTTGATCGTGATCTTCAACGCCTTGCGGCTGCTCGCCGATGCGGGACAGGACCATCGAGCCGGTAATGACTAGGCGAAAGGACGATAACAAGAAGAGGTCTCGACGTTCCAGGGTCTGGTATGTGTGGATTTTCCGTGCGGTCATTCTGACGATTGTCGTAGGCGGAAGCGCTTTTCTCTTTCGCCGTGCGGCGGAATCGATCGAATGCTCTTCGTCGGAGCACAAGCGCCGTTTCCACGGCCCCTTGCCGGCTGGCGGCAAGCGTGAAGACTGTCCGTGCCGATAACACGCCGGACCGAACTTGACAGACAGCGATACATGGGCTATATAATCAGCGTGATGATCAGGGCTTTGCGCGGTGCGCGAACTTTGTTAGCGGGCTCGTTGATTGCCACGCTAACCGCCATCGCCACGCAAGCGCCGCTCCTCGTCCACGCTGTCGGGCACTGGGCCGCATCCGCTCACGAGCACAGCCACGGCGAAACGATCCACCGCCACGACCATGACGCGCAGCACGATCACGAGTTGCGCATCCAGAAGAGTCCACTGTCGGTCGTGCCCGCCAAGTTCGTCAATAAGTTTGACCAGAACCTCCTGCCGATCTGTGTTCTGACCTCCGTGACGGCCGTGCTTCCCATGAACATCATCTCCGCCGATGCGTGGAACGTGCGGGGGCCGCCTCTCCCGCTGCCGCGTTCCTTCCCTCCCGCCTACAGCACGGCCCCTCCGGCCGTCTAGCTTCCGGCTCCCGTCCTGGGAACCGGCTTCCTCCGCGTCAGTTGCCGAGCACGCCCCGCCGAAAGGGTGGTGAAAATTGAGCGGCCGCGAAGAATTAAACGTCTAACGGGGAATCAAATCATGCACCAGGAAAACATTCAGCTTGAAAGCCGACGACACGGATTTAGCAAAGCGTTTATCTTTATGGCCTTGTTCGCGGCGCTGGCGGCTTTCATACCGGACGCCGGTGCCCACGGGGTGACTGCGGGCGACAAGGGCTATATCCAGGAAAGTTCCGGCAGCCTGACTGTGCCGTTCATCTATCTAGGCGCAAAGCACATGGTCACAGGGTACGATCACCTGCTGTTCCTGTTCGGCGTGGTCTTTTTCCTATACCGCTTCAGGGACGTCGGCGTTTACGTCAGTCTGTTCGCGGTGGGCCATACGGTCACACTGCTGCTGGGCACCCTGATGAAAATAAGCGTCAGCGCCTACCTGATCGACGCCATCATCGGATTCTCCATCGTCTATAAGGCTCTCGATAACATGGGGGCGTATCAGCGCTGGTTCGGCTTTCAGCCCAACACCAAGGCGGCCACGCTGATCTTCGGCCTGTTCCATGGGTTCGGTCTTGCCACCAAGCTCCTTGATTTCAAGGTTTCGCCCGACGGGCTTATCCTGAACCTCTTCTCCTTCAATGTCGGAGTGGAGTTGGGACAATTGATGGGGCTGGCCATGATCCTCATTGTCATGGGCTTTTGGCGGAGGTCCGACAACTTCATGCGTCACGCCTATGCCGCGCAGGTGGTTTTAATGACCGGGGGCTTCCTTCTGGTCGGCTATCAACTCGTCGGGTTTTTCGTCGCTTAACGCGCTGACGCAACAGACACAGGAGAACACACTCATGTATAACGCGAACATGCCTGACAAATCAGAACTCCCTTCGACGGCGAAGCTCGTCAAGTCCACCATCCTGGCCGCCGTCTCAGCCGGCGTTCTTCTGGTTACGGTCGTTATGCCGGCTGAATACGGCATCGACCCTACCGGCGTGGGCCGTCTTCTAGGCCTGAAAAGAATGGGGGAAATCAAAGTATCTCTGGCCCAGGAAGCCGCCGCCGAGCAGGCCGCAGTGCCGGCCGTCGGCGACCAGACTGCGGCCCGGCCTAAGGGGATGGCAGTCACGCCGGAAGCAAAACCCGCCGACGCGGCGAAGGTTCGCGCCGATGAGATGCAGGTGACTCTCGCCCCAAATGAAGGAACCGAGATTAAAGTCGAGCTGGCCAAAGGCAAGAAGGTTCAATACAGCTGGGCGAGCGACGGCGGCCGTGCCAACTTCGACCTTCACGGCGACTCCAAGAAGTTGAATATCGATTATCACACGTACAGCAAGGGTTCGGAGCAGAAGAGCGACGGCGTTCTTATAGCCGCGTTCGACGGAAACCACGGCTGGTTCTGGAGAAACCGGACATCTAAGACTCTGACCGTAACCCTTAAAGTCAGCGGCGAACATACCGGCATCAAGCACATTAATTAAGAGGATCTGCGGAGGTTTTTATGCATTCGGAACCGTTAGCGCCCTTGGCTCACGACCACGTCTTCGAGCAGGATCGCGAAAGGCCCGGCGAGCGGCGGACCTTGATCGTCGTCGCGATTACCGGCGTCATGATGATCGTCGAGATCGCGGCAGGCATGCGCTTTGGTTCCATGGCGCTGCTGGCTGACGGGCTGCACATGGCTTCCCACGCCTCCGCCCTGGCGATCTCGGCCCTGGCCTACTATTACACGCGTCGTCACGCGAGCGATGATCGCTTCGCCTTCGGTACGGGCAAGATCAACTCGCTGGCGGGCTTCGCCAGCGCCGTGCTGCTCTTGGGCTTCGCCTTCGTCATGGCCTGGGAAAGCTTGGGGCGAATGCTCAAACCGGTCAGCATCGGCTTCGATCAGGCGATATTCGTGGCGGCCCTGGGCCTGGCGGTCAATGCCGCATGTCTCTTCATTCTGAAGTCGGGCGAGCACGAGCACGGCGACGGTGGGCATGATCACGCCCACCACCATGGCGACCACAACCTCTGGTCGGCCTACCTGCACGTCGCTGCCGACGCGATGACTTCGGTGCTGGCGATCCTCGCGCTGGTAGCCGGTAAATACTGGGGCCTCTCATGGATGGATCCCCTGATGGGCGTCTTGGGCGCGATGCTCATCGTGCGTTGGTCCTGGGGGCTCATCCGCGCGTCGAGCGGCGTCCTGTTGGACATGCAAGCGCCGCCGCCTCTGCGCCAAGCGATGCGCGCCGCGCTGGAAGCCGACGGCGACAGCCGCGTCTCGGACCTGCACGTCTGGAGTGTAGGGCCGGGTATATTCGCCGCGGAGATCGGCGTGGTGACGTCCACGCCGCGCGAGCCTGAGCATTATAGGCGGCTTCTGCCCTCGGACCCGCTCCTCGTGCACGCCACCGTGTCGGTGCATAACTGCCCCAATGCCGTGCGCGCTGGGATAGCCAGCGCCCCGCCGGGCCGATGAGTTCCCGCTGCTGCGAGACCGAACTGCTGATTGTGGAGGCGCGACAGCGGCGCGTTCTGACAATCGTCCTGGCCGTCAACGTTCTCATGTTCGCGGTCGAGCTTGCGGGAGGCGTACGCGCCCGCTCGAGCGCGCTGCTTTCGGACTCCCTGGACATGCTCGGCGACGCGTTCGTGTACGGCGTGAGCCTCTACGCGCTGGGACGAGGCCTGGAATGGAAGCGCCGCGCAGCGCTGTCTAAGGGCGTCGTGATGGGATTGTTCGGGCTCGGCATTCTCATCGACGCAGCCTCGAAGGCCGTTCATGCGGTGGTTCCCGTCGCCGCTGTCATGGGCGGGGTGGGCTTGGCCGCACCCGCGGCTAACGCGGGCTGCGCGGCGCTCCTCTGGCGTCATCGCCGCGACGACGCCAACATGAGATCGGTTTGGCTCTGTTCGCGCAACGACGTTGCCCAGAACCTAGGGACTCTGGCGGCGGCCGCAGCTGTCGCCTGGACCGGCTCGCTTTGGCCCGACTTGCTCGTAGGAGCGTCGACGGCGGCGCTGTGCCTCCATTCCTCGGTATTGGTGCTGAGCGAGGGGCAGAAGGGGACGTGATGGAATCGCTTATGCCAATCGTCGTGATCTCGCTCGTCGCCTGCCTCGCCTCGGGCCTGACGCTGTTCTCGGGCTTCGGGCTCGGGACGCTGTTGATGCCCGCGTTCGCTTTGTTCTTTCCGGCGGAGCTCGCGGTCGGCATGACGGCCGTCGTCCACTTCGCCAACAACCTGTTCAAGCTGGCCCTGCTGGGCCGCCATGCCGAGAGGGGAGTGATCCTTCGCTTCGGCCTGCCGGCGATCGTCGCCGCGTTCGCCGGAGCCAAAGCCCTCGTATGGCTGTCCGGACTTCAGCCGCTGATCAGCTATAGGTTCGCGGGCCGCACCTTCGAAGTCATGCCGGTCAACGCGGCCATAGCCGCCCTTCTGCTGCTGTTCGTCGTACTCGAGTTCTCGCCCCGGTTCGCGGACCTGAAGGTTCCACCGCGATATATGCCGGTGGGCGGGCTCTTGAGCGGGTTCTTCGGCGGCTTGTCCGGCCATCAAGGCGTGCTGCGCAGCGCCTTCCTCGTGAGAGCCGGGCTGTCCAAGGAGCAGTTCATCGCCACGGGCGTCGTGATCGCCTGCCTGATCGACGTCACGCGTCTCTCGGTCTATGCGCGGAACTTCTCTCGCTCAGGGATCAAGGAGAACGCCGCGCTCATCCTTGCCGCCTGCGCAAGCGCCTTCGCGGGCGCCTTCGTCGGGGCAAGGCTCCTCGAGAAAGTCACTATGCGCGCGGTCCAGAGGGTCGTCGCGGGCGGCCTCGTCATGATCGCGCTCGCCTTGGGCGTGGGACTCATTTAGCGGGGCGTCAACTCCGCGGCCAATACATGATCACGCAGACTCCGACGAGGGCGATTCCCGTTCCGATCAAGTCGAACTTGTCCGGGATCACTTTATCGACGCGCCAGCCCCAGAGTAGCGCCATGGCGATGAAAAATCCGCTGTAAGCGGCTTGGACTCGGCCGTAGTTCGCCGGTTGAAGGGTGTGGACATACCCATAGAGCGCCAAGATGCCGGCCCCAAGGGCGCCCAGCCAGGCGGAGCGGCCCTCCCTGAGCCACAGCCAGATCGCATACGCTCCACCCAACTCGCAAACGCCCGCCAGGCAAAACCAGCCGACCGACCTGGCTATCTCCATAACAGGAGTCTATCAGTTTGCTTCCGGACGCGATAACCGCGCAAAGCGCTGCTCGAGGGGAGCGCGCGTCTTGGCCAGCAAAAGTTGGGCAAGAAAGGGGAAGGCATTCAGAACGCGGACCGAGGTCTCCGCCGCGCCGCGCCGCAGCAGCAAGGCCTGAAGCCAATGGCCGGTGCGCAGGCGGGCGGCGAATCGGCGCCGCCAAAGATCGTCCCATTGCTCCGAGAGATTCTCGGCAGCTCCTCGGGATAAGAGTTCTCCGAGAAGGACGGCCGATTCCAAGGCCATCGCCTGACCGTCGCCGCACAGCGGCGCGATCATGCCGGCGGCGTCGCCGATGAACAGGATCGAGCCGGAGCTGGGCTCCTTCGCCGTGAACGTGAGCTGCGCCGCAGCCAGCGGCTCGCCGTCCGGGCGCAACGCCTCGATGCGGCCGCGCAGGCTCGGGCTGAGGCGGGCCAGGGATGCTATGGGGTCGCGGCCCGCCGCCGCAAAAACGCGTTCCTCGGCGAGGAGGCAGATGTTGACGGCGCCGCCATCGACCGCGCTGACTCCGCAGTAGCCTCCGTCAAACAGATGGATCTCGACCTTCCCGCGCAGCTCCGCGGCGACGGCGCCGGCCCCCGGCAGGAGAGCGTGGCGGCGCTTATAGCCGACGAAAGGGGACCGCCGGCGCAGAAAATCCCGATCGAGCGGACGGTCGAGCCCGCTGCGGCGTCCATAGGCGGCGACGACGAGATCGGCGCGCAGGCGGTGCTTGCCGTGCGACCCGTCCGGGAAGGTCCGCTCGATCTCGAGCAGAACCCCATCGGCGCTTTCCTCCATGCGCGTGACGGACGCGCCCTCGAAGGACAACGATCCGGACCGCTCCGCGTGGCGGAACAAAGCCTCATCCAGCGCCAGGCGGCCGAGCCCCCAAGCCTCCGCGCCGAGGTCGAGCTCGACTTTTCGTCCCGAGGGGGCGAAAAACCGGGCGCCCGTGATCGCGGTGGGACGCAGCGCGCGCACCGAGTCGAGGCAACCGATGCGGCTCAAAAGGGCTTGAGCCTCCATGGACAGAAACTCGCCGCACAGCTTCTGGCGCGGGAAGCGGTCGCGCTCGAGCAGGACGGGCCGCCGGCCGGCGCGGGCGAGGAGGGCGGCCAAGGCGCTGCCGGCCGGGCCGCCGCCGACGATGGCAACGGAGCAACGCTCGGGAAGAGTCAACGCGGCACCGCCATCTGCCAGCGGAAGGCCCAGCGCCAGCGAAGGTCCGGCCGGGGCAGGCCGGCCCGCCGGCATAGACCTTCGAGCTCGGAGCGGCTGAAGCCGCGCAGCACGGACAGCGGCGCGTCATGACGGATGAGGCGGTTTCCGGAGAAAACGGCCGTCAGCCCCTTGATGCCGTGATACGCCAGCGGGTGGCGGTGGAGATCGTTGACGGCGACGCCGAGCCGGGCGCGCTCGTGCATCGCCTTGAGCGCCCGCTCCGCCGTATCGCCGGGAGAATGATGAAGCATGAGGCTCGCGTGAACGAGGTCGTAGGCGTCGGCCGCGCCAAGCGCGAAGAGATCGTCATGAGAAAAGGTAAGCCCCCGGCGGCGGCGCTCGGACGCCAGGCCCACCGATGCGTCCGACAGGTCGATGCCGTGGACCTCGGCCTCGATGCCGCGCGCTTCGGCCCAGCTTAGGATGACGGAAGCCGCCTCGCCGTCGCCGCAGCCGACATCGAGAATCCTCAGGCGCTTCGTGCCCGGCGGGGTCAGGACATTCAGGGCGCCGAGCGAGGCGGCGTGACCGCCCAGGCGCCGGTTAATGACGGCCAGTTCCCGGAAGGTCGCGCGCAGCTCTTCCTCGGGCGCGTCGTCGGCGTCCATCAGTTCGCGCTCTTCGCTGCGCCGGCGGAAATCGAGGGGCGTCATCGCGGCGGGAGAAAAAGCGCGCCTTCCATCGTCAGCCCGGGCCCGAAGCCCAGCGCCGCGAGCGGCCCCGTCCCGCCGCGCGCGAGCTCGCGCTCAAGCACGAAGAAGATCGTGGCGCTCGACATGTTGCCGCAGTCGGCCAGCACGCCGCGAGACGAACGCGTCGCGTCGTCGTCGAGGCCGAGCGCCTCGGAGAGCGCCGAGACGATGCGCCGCCCGCCGGGATGCGGCGCCCAGCGCAGGATCTCATCCCGGACGAGGCCCGCGCGCGCCGATAATTCGGAGACGAAGGCGGGAGCGTGTGCCCGGATCGTGCCGGGCACGCGCCGGTCGAGGCTCATCTCGAAACCGGTGTCGCCGATGCGCCAGGACATCTGATCGAGGCTGTCGGGCGCCATGCGCCCGTGCGTCGCGGCCAGGTCGGCCAGGCCGCCCGGTCGCGCGCCCGGGGCCGCGAAGACGGCGGCGGCCGCGCCGTCGGCGAACAGGCTGTTGGCGACGAGAAATTCCGGCTGCAGGCGCTTTTGAAAATGAAGTGAACACAATTCAACGGACACAATCAGCACGACGGCGCCCGGGTCGGCCGCGACGAAGGCGGCGGCCAGCTTCATGGCGTTGAATCCTGCGTAGCAGCCCATGAAGCCGACCTGCGTGCGCGAAACGTCCGCGCGCAGGCCGAGGCCGGCGATCAGCAGGAGGTCGGGGCCCGGGGCGAAGAACCCGGTACAGGTCGTGAACACGAGGTGGGTGACCTCTTGCGCCGTGAACCCCGAGCTCGCGAGCGCCGCGCGCGCGGCCGATTCGGCGAGGGGGGGAGCCTCGCGCTCGTAAGCTTCCATGCGACGCGCGGTGCTCGGGAACGGCTCCAGGGCGCGGTCTTTCGGGTAGAACTCGAAGCGGGCGGGATCGTTCGTCGCGTAATCCGTCAGGACGCTGTGGCGCCGCTCGATGCCGGACGAGGAGTAGAGCCGCTCGATGAACGGCTCCGCGCGCGCCCCTTCCTCGCCGAAGGACGCGCGCGCCGTCGCGGTCATGAAGCGCATGACCGCCTGCTGGGAGGACGAGGTCGCGGGCAGAGCCGTGCCCAGGCCGTAGAGGCGCGCGCGGGAAGCCAAGGCGGACATGCCACAGGATACGACTTGTCGCCGGCCAGGTGCTACGTCCAAAGCGGCCGGATCGAGACGGAAGCCGTCGTTGCCGGCTCCTTGACACTGGGCGCCGGATCGCCTACTATGTATGCATGATTGCGCATACATGCTATCGAGACGCTCGATGAAGCCCTTCGCCGAGGCGTTCCAGTCCCTTGCCGATGAGACGCGTCTGAGGATCCTGCGGCTGCTGACCGACGGCGGCAAGGCGCTGTGCGTGTGCGAACTGGTCGACGCCCTCGAGGCGCCGCAGCACAACGTGTCGAGGCACCTCGCCGTCCTAAGGCGTTCCGGGCTTCTGACGGAAAAGAAGGAGGGCCGCTGGGTCTACTACGACGTCGTTCGAAACCCGGACGCCTTCCTTCGCCACCTCCTCACCGCGGCGCGAGCCGTCGCCGACGCCGCCCTGGAAAAGGACAAGCGCGAGCTCGCCAAGCGCTTCAAGATCCGCGAGGGCGGCAAATGCCTCAAGGGCATCCAGAAGGCCGGGCTCTCCTCCCGCTGAATGCGGCCCGCGCTGTTTGCCCTGCTCGCTCTGCCCTCCCTGGCTGCCGGAGCCGGCTTTCAACTCTCTGGAGGCTTGGACGGCCGGCTGCG
>CAZTZW010000014.1:6938-19457 GCA_964618085.1 uncultured Elusimicrobia bacterium | reverse complement strand
GTCATGTGGGCGGATCACGGCTTTTGGTCCTTCGTCATCTTTCTCGTGGGCGGAATCATCCTTGCGTTCGCCGGCGTCGGGCCGGCCAGCGGCCCCTGCCCGCTCTGCGGCAAAGAACTGCACGGCCTGTATGTCTTTCAGTTGAGCATGCCGACCCGATGCGACTACTGCCAGCTCTACTTCGTGCCGAACGACGAGCAGAAAGCCCTGCCGGACGACTACATCTCGACGACGCCGATGTTCCCTATTCCGGTCAGCACGCAGAAGCCGGGAATGTGCTGCGTCTGCGCCAAGCCCGCGACCAAGGTCAACGAGTTCTATCACAAGAGCGAGGGCCGAGCATCCCACGCCTCGCCGCTCGTGCAGAAGCTCGAAGTCCGCGCACCCATGCCCTACTGCGACGAGCACACCGACGGCGTCGAGCTGGGAAACGAGAACTTCAATCCGAGCCAGACATTCCTTCAAATGCTCGCCGACGATAAAACCTCGCAGAGCGAAATGGTCTTGAAGGTGCGCTCCTATCGCTTCTACCGTGCGGCCTGGGGCCTACTCAATTGAGCGACTACTTTCCCCTCAGGAAGGGCTCGGTCCGAGAATACGCGGCCGAGAGCGCCGAAGGCAATGGCACCATAAAAATCGAGGTCCTTTCCGTAGCGCAGAACAACGGCGCGACGACGGCCAAATGCCGCCGGACCGTCAACTGGAACGGCGGACCTCCGAAGGTCTCGGAGTTTGAAGTCGTCAACGACGGCAAGGAGGTGCGCGCCGATGCGGGGACTGAGTTCCGTCTGCCTGCAAAGAAGGGCACCGAATGGATACGCAGTCCCCGGCGCTACTGGATCGAGGCGCTCGATGCCGAGGTTGAGACGCGAGCCGGAAAGTTCGATGACTGCATGCGCGTAGCCTATCTCATCGCCGAAGGCGACGGCGGCTCCGGCGAGCGCCACTACGCGCCCGGCGTCGGACTCGTGAAGGTCGTCGAGAACGACGAAGCCGATCCCTTTTCGCACGAGTTGATTTCCCACTCAGGCTAGACGTGTCGAGTCCCAATCAGGAGATTCTGATCGCTCGAGGACGGCGACATATCGATTAAGTCCTTGATATCTCCCGCGGCGTCTGCTATGCTGTCGTCGATGATTCGATTCGTGCTGATTGCAGCGTTGCTCGCGTCCAGTTGGTCGCCGGTCTTCCAATGCATGGCGACCGCCCGCGCTGCCGATGTCACCACGGCCTCCTGCCACACGGATGCGACGCCGAAGCCCGCCCAAGCGCCGATGTCGGATTGTGCGGCCATGGCCTGTTGCCAGGCCGTCCTGCTCCAGGCTGCGGTCGCAATTCCCGCTCCCGAGTCCGCCCTCCCGGCGCTCGTCGCCGTCGCGTCCTTGATTCTCGTTCCGCCCGCTTCCCGGGCGGAGTTCGCTCCCGCCGCGTCGCCCGGTCCTCCGGGCGTCCTCCTCGTCGTCTCCCGCTTCGGCCGCGCGCCTCCCGTCGCCTGAGCCCAGTTCGAACGAAGCCGCGTTAGCGCGGCCCGTTCGGGCGCAATCGTCGTTCGTTTCGTCGCTCCCTCGTTCGTCCAGGGGAACCGAAACGGCAAGTGCGGGTTTGTCGCGATGAACAGGAGCCGCGTCATGAGGTCAATGCAATTTCTTCTCGCCGTCGCTTTAGGGATGGCGCTCGCCGCGCCGGCGGCGGCGCACGAGAGGCCCGCGAAGCCTTCCGGCGGCGAGGAGACGGCCCCGATGACAATGCCGATGGACGACGCCGCGGTGCAGCCGCCGAGGCCTGCCATCGGCGAATTGACGGTTCTGCGCATGCATCTCACGCAGTCCGAATATTTGCACGTCCTGATCCACCCCTTCCCCATATTGGCCATGGCGCTCGCCGCGCCCCTGCTGCTGTTCGCGCTGGCGGTGCGCAACCGCGGGGCGAAGGAGGCGGGTCTCGTTCTGATCATGCTGGCCGCGTTGGGGGCTTTGGCCACGGTCAAGCTCGGGCAGAAGGCCTACGACCGCGTCTATAACGGGATCGAGCTCGAGTCCCAGCAATGGGCCGGCGTTCACATGGAGCGCGCCGAGAGCGCGCAGTGGGCGTTTTATCTGACGGGACTTCTCGCGATGCTCGCGCTCGCGGCGAGCCGGCGCAGGCCCGACTGGGACAAGCCCGCGACGCTCGGAGCCGTGTCGGGCGCGCTGCTCTGCTCCGCGCTCGGCGGTTGGATCGCGCATGCCGGGGGCCAGGTCCGGCATTCGGAATTTCGACTGGGGCCGCCCGTGCATAACGCCATGCCGATGAAGGAATCGCATGGGCAGACGAAGCCATAGGAGCTATATGAGGAATTTTCTTTCCAGATCGGTCGCCGGGTTCGCCGCGTTGGCGCTCACTAGCTGCGTCTCGCCCTCGCCGAAAAAGGCCTACGCCGACGTCGAAAAGACGGCCCGCGAGAGGCTGTCCGCGCAGCTGCGTCTAGGCGGCGCGCGCGGCGACCTGGCGGTCAAGGAAAGAACCAAGACGCTCTTGACGGAGGGACCGCTCACGGCGGACAAGGCGGTCGAGCTGACCTTGCTCAACAATCCCTCCCTCGGCGCCGGCACGCAGGAGATCGCCGTCGCGCGCGCCGAGTTCGCGCAGGCCGGCATCCTCGAGAATCCGCGTCTTCACTATGGCCTCCGCAGGTCCCCAGACGGCGCGACAGGCTACGAGTGGTCGGCGACGATGAACTTCATGGACCTCGTCGTCCTGCCTCTGCGCCGCAAGGCGGGTGCCGCCCGCTACGAGCAGGCGCGCCTGCGCGTCAGCCATGACGTGCTCAGCCTCGCCGCCGAGGTCAAGGCGGCCTTCTACGCGGCGCAGGCTGCGCGCCGGCACCTCGCGCTGAGCCGGACCGCCTATGAGAGCTTCGAGGCGGCGGCCGAGCTGCTCGACCGCCAGCGCAAGGAGGGAAACATAAACGCGCTCGAGCACGCGCGCGAGAAAGCCGAGGCCGAACGGGCCGCCGTCGAGCTGGCCCGCGCCGAGGCCGAGGCCGAGCAGGCGTCGGAGCGGCTCTCGGCGCTCATGGGCGTGCAGGACAGGGCGCCCTGGACGCCGGAAGAAACGCCCGCCGATCCCTCCCCGGCCGAGCCGCCCCTGGCCGAGCTCGAGGAAGCCGCCCTGCGCTTGCGCTGGGACCTCGACGCGGCGCGCAAGGAGCCCGGCATCCTCAAGCGGGAGCTGACGCTGAACCGATTCGGCATGTTCGGTGCGATCACCGCGGGCGTCGACGCGGAAAAGGATTTCGGCGGCGAAAAGGGCCTGGGTCCCTCGATCGAGCTCAGCGTGCCGCTCTTCGACCGCACGCAGGCCTCATCCGCCCGCATCAAGGCCGAGCTGCGCCGCAGCGCGCTGACCGTCGCGGCGCTGGAGAACCAGGTGCGGCTTGAAGTGCGGGTAGCGCGCAGCCGTCTCGGCGCCGCGCGCAAGGCGGCCGAGCGCTACAAGGGCGCGCTGGTCCCGCTGAGCCGACGTGTCGCCGCCGAGACGCTCAAGCATTACAACTTCATGCTGCTCGGCGTCTACGACGTCCTGCGCACGCGGCGCGACGAGTTCGAGAGGCAAAGCGAATACATAGACGCGCTGCGCGACTATTGGACGGCCTGGGCCGAGCTCGAGCGCGCGCTCGGCGGCAAGATCCCTCAGGAGTTGGCCTCTGCGCCTGCCGATCAGCAAGAAGGGATGAAGGCCGCACCCGAGAAGCCCGCGGAACCGGAACCCAAGACCGAGCCGTCGCAGCAGCAGCAGCATCACTGACATGAGCGTCAAACCTAGGAGAACATCATGATCCGCGGAAAACTACAGCTCGCAGCGCTGGCGTTGCTCGGGTGCTTCTCGCCCGCCTGGGGCGCCGCCCAGTACACCCCTGTCTTCACGCCCAACGGCTCCACGCTTCCTTGGAAGATGGAGAACGGCGTCAAGGTGTTCCGGCTCACGGTCAATCCGTGCAAGCACGAGGTGGCACCCGGAATGACGGTCGACGCCTGGTGCTACAACGGCGTGACCCCCGGACCCACGATCGAGGCCGTCGAGGGCGATCGCGTCCGCATCCTCGTGAAGAACGAGCTGCCCGAGGGCACGGCCGTCCATTGGCACGGCCTGATCCTGCCCAGCGGCATGGACGGGGTCTCCGGCCTCAACCAGCGCAGCATCACGCCTGGCGAGACCTTCGCCTACGAGTTCACGCTGCGCCAGCACGGCACGCAGATGTACCACTCCCACGGCGACGAGATGGTCCAGATCGGCATGGGCACGATGGGCATGTTCATCATACATCCGCGCGAGCGCAAGCCGAAGATCGACCGCGACTACTCGCTCTTCCTGAGCGAGTGGTTCGTCGAGCCCGGCAGCTCCAAGCCCAACGTGAACATCATGACCGACTTCAACCTGTTCACGTTCAACAGCCGCGCCTTCCCGGGGACCGCTCCGATGGTCGCGCGTCCCGGCGAGCGCGTGCGCATCCGCATCGGCAGCGTCGCGCAGGACTGCCATCCCATCCACATGCACGGCCACACGTTCAACATCGTAGCCACCGACGGCGGGGACATCCCAAAGTCCGCGCAGTGGCCGGAGACGACCGTCGTCGTCTGCCCCGGCCAGACACGGGACTTCGAGTTCACCGCGATCGCTGGCGACTGGGCCATCCACTGCCACAAGCGTCACCATCCCATGAATGCGATGGGCCATGATATCCCGAACATGCTGGGCGTGAGCCAGAAGGGCGTCGAAAAGAAGATCCGCAAGATCGAGCCGGGCTACATGGCCATGGGCGAGACGGGGATGGACGAGATGATGGAAATGGGGATGGCCGGCCCCGAGAACACTTTGCCGATGATGGGCGGCGACGGCCCCTTCGGGCATATCGGCATGGGCGGCATGTTCTCGCTCGTCAAGGTCCACGACGACATGCCGCGCTTCGCGACTCAAGAGGAGTACGCGAAGGCCATCAAAGGGCCATTGGACGGCGGCTGGTACAGAAATCCTTCCGGAACGGTAGCCGAGTCGATCACGGGAAAGAAGCCCAAGAAATCCGCCGCGGGCGGCCACGGCGGCATGAAGATGGACGAGAAGGAAGAAGGCAAGATGGAGGGCATGGATCACTCCAAGATGAACATGGGCGAAGGCTCCAAGCCGCCCGCCGAGAAGGCGGCGCCCGAGGCCAAGACGCTCTATCGCTGCCCTATGGGCCACGTCAAGCATCAAGAGAAGCCGGGCGACTGTCCGATCTGCGGCATGAAGCTCAAGCCAGAGACGCCTGAGGATCTTAAGGAAGACGCCGAGGAAGAGGAAGAGGAGAAGAAAAAATGAAAATGAAGACATCCGTTCATGTCGCCGCGGTACTGGCCCTCGCTGTGAGCGGCGCGGTCTGGGCGCACGAGGGCGAGAAGCATGACACCGCGGAAAGCAAGGGCGCCGTGAAAGTGACAATGACGGGCGAGATCGTCGACATGGCCTGCTACTCGGCGCATGAAGGCAAGGGGGCCAAGCACGCGACCTGCGCCAAGGAGTGCGCCTTGGGCGGCGCGCCGATCGGCCTCCTCACGGAGGACGGCAAGGTCTACCTGCTGCTCGAGAACCATGACAAGCCGAAGCTCAAGAAACCCTACAAAGAGGCGCGTGGGAAGGTCACCGAGACGGTGACCATCATGGGCGACCGCTACGACCGTGGCGGCGTGCCGGCGATCGTGGTCAATATGGTCATGACCGGGAAAGAGGCGAAGTAGGTGACGCCGCCTCCGCTGTATCTGCTGCATCCGGCGGCCGTCCATTTCCCGATCGCATTGCTGACCGTGGGATGGGTCGCCGGCGTCCTGGGCCGCCGCCGCGAGACGGCGGCCCAGGCGGCCTCGTGGCTGCTGTGGGTCGGGACGGTCTCGGCCTGGGCGGCGCTGGGACTGGGCTTGCTCGCGGAGAAGACCGCGCCGCACGTTCCGTCGGCGTGGGAGACGTTGAACCTGCACGAGACGCTCGGTTGGTGGACGGTCGGGTTGTTCACCGCCCTTTCCCTGTGGCGGTGGCGCCTTGGCCGCAAGGCCGAGGTTTATTTCCTGGCGGCCTGGCTCGCCGCGTGCGGCGTTCTGCTGGCGACGGGCTACCAGGGCGGAGAATTGGTTTTCACTCATAGCATGGGGGTCGCGACCGAATGAAAACGAAGATCATCGCAGTGCTGGGTCGTCTGAACGATGGAGGAATTCAAATGCACAAGAAACTCATGTTGATCGCCGCCCTGGCGGCGGGTCTCGGTGTTCGCGTCATGGCTCATGAAGGCGAGCATTCGAACGAGCAGCAGCAGACGGAGCATCAAGGGGTGAAACCCGAGCATAAGGCCGGCGAGCATAAAGCCGGCGAGCACAAGGCGGACGAGAACAAGACCGGCGAGCACAAAGACCATACGGCCGCGAAGCACCATGACGCGAAGGCTAAAAAGGCGTCGAAGAAGAAGCTCAACAAGGCCAAGACGGAAAAGCCGCATAGCGAGGCGCCCGCCGCAGCGCCGACGAAATAGCGTCCACGGTGAGGAACCGTCCCTTTCGTCGTCCCGGCGAAGGCCGTAAAGGAGAAAACATGAAGAACGTATTTATGTCGGTCGGATTGCTTCTTGCCGCGACTTGCGCGGTCTCGGCGGAACCGGCCGCGAAGCCGCCGAGCGGCGATGCCGCCGTTCTGGCGACGGTGTCCGCGTACCGCTCGGCCATCGCCGAGGGGAGCCTGGACAAGCTCGGCTCCGTCGTGGAGCCGGAGCTGACCGTGCTGGAGGGCATGCACCTCAACCGGGGCTGGGCCGACTACCGCGACAACCACATCGGCCCGGAGATGAAGGAGTGGAAAGCTTTTCGCGTCGCGGACCCGTCGGTCATCGACGTCTCGGTCGCGGGAGACTGGGCCTACGCCGTGAGTCGGGCGACCTACACGATCGTCCTGCCCGCAAAAACGGTGGTCCTGGAGTCGGCCGAGACCTTCGTGCTTCGTCGTCGCGACGGCTCCTGGCGGGTACGGCACGTCCACTCCTCGTCCCGGAAGCTGCGTGAGGAAAAGCCGTGACCTACGCGTTCTTTCCGCTCCGCTACGAACGCCCGGTCTGGGCGACCGGGGCCGTCCTGACGGCCGGCTTCTTCGTCCTCGAGGCGCTGCTGCACGCGCGGCACTCGGAGGCGAACGCGGCGTCGTTATGGGACGCGATCTACGCCTTGGGTTACTCCGTCTACCTCGTTCCCCTCGCCGTGAGCGCGACAAAAACGGAAGCCGGGGCCCTACGGCGTTTGCTCATGGCATTTACGGCTCTTCTCCTGGCTGGATTCGTCCTGGCGCTGGTTCCCTGGGAGCGGCTCGGCCTCGACGCCGCGCCATGCATACAGGTCGCGGGAATGACGCTCGTCATCCTCTTCTGCGCGCGGCGCGGCCAGACGGCGGCCGTCGCGGCGGGACTGGCGCTGGCCGCGGCGACCGTGCTGGCGATGGCGGCGAGCGGGAAGCACGCGTTCGCCGACCTATTGGCGGGAGCCGCCATGGGGTGCGCGGCCGCGGCCTTCGCGGATTGGCGCGACCTGGCGTTTCTTCATCGGGACGACCCTTGGAGCGCGTTGCGGCACGAACTGGGGGAGCTTCGTAATCTTGTGACCCACAACCAACGCGCGGTCTGGGACAGCTCCTACGCCGAGGGACACTGGGATTTTCTGGACTCGACCGACCAACGGCCGCGGCATTACGCGATCGCGGGTTATTTGGCCGACCGGCTTCCGCGCGAAGGCGGACGCGTCCTGGACGCCGGCTGCGGATTGGCCACGCTCTATCCGCTCCTACGCGGGCGCGCGTCCGAGTACGTCGGTCTCGACCTCTCCGAGGAAGCCCTCAAGAAAGCGGCGGCGGCTTACGGGGCGGAGCCCGGCGTCAGTTTCGCGCACGCGGCGTTCGAGAGTTTCAAGGGCCGCGGGTTCGACGCGCTCGTGCTCAACGAGGTGCTCTACTATTATCCCCTGTCCGAGATCGAGAAGGTCTTCGCCCACGCCCTTTCACGGCTTCGTCCTGGCGGCGTGCTCGTCGTCTCCATGAACCGAAACCTCAAGGCCCGGCTGATCTGGCGTAAGCTGGAAGGGGTCGCGCCCGCCGAACAGGGCATCCGCGTCCACAACCTGCGGACCGGCAGCTACTGGACGATCAAGGTCTACCGTCGTCCGGAAACTTCGGAGGTCAAAGCATGAACATGAGAAAGCGTGTCGTCACGACGTTCGTGGTGATGGCCGTCGGCGGCGCGCTGGGCGCGGCGTTGGCGTCGCGGCTGCCGGCGAAGCTGGCGGGGAGAGTGGAGGACAGGAGCTTGGTCTGCATGGTCAACGACAAGGTGCTGGGTCGGCCGCAGCTGCCGGTCATCGTCGGCGACAAGACCTATTACGGCTGCTGCGCCGGCTGCGTCGGCCGACTCAACAATGACCGGAAGGCGCGCGTCGCCGCGGACCCGGTCACCGGCCGCGATGTCGACAAGTCCGAGGCCGTGATCCTCGAAGGCGAGCGCGGGGAGGCTCTTTATTTTGAGAGCGAGGAAACGGCGCGGCGGTATAGTGGGCGCGCGGCTCTCAAGAGCTGATCGTTGAGCCTCAGGTTCGACGGAAGGAGACGATAGATGGGGAAGCCCCGGCGTTCCGACGCCTGGTTGCCGTGGATATTCGGAGCGCTCGTGCTGGCGTTTTTCGCGGGCATCGGCATATTCCTTTTCCGCCGGGCGGCGGAGTCGGTCGCGCGCTCCTCGCCGGAACACAAGCGACGGTTCCAGGATCGCTTTCCGGGCCTGCCTGAGAGGATGCTGCCGGCGGACGCGATCGAGCGGGTCCGGACGACGGCCAACCGTGAGGACTGCCCGTGCGGCTGCGGCTATACGGTCGCATCGTGCCTGAACAACGATCCGAAATGCCCGATGCGCAAGAGGAACCTGGACCGGGTCGCCGCCTTGGCGCGAGAGGCCGGCGGCGAAGCGGGGAGGATTAAGTGAAACGCCGTCCCGCCCACTCGGGCGTACAAAAACCCGTGATCGCCCGCGCACTGCAAAAGGAGCAAATCGTAACGACTATCGCCATGGGCGTGGTCCTAACATTCGGCTTTTATTTCACCGACCAGTACATGGCCGTCCAACTCGCCCAGGGAACGGGGTTTTGGACTCCGGCATCGGCGTGGGACAAGCTCGTGCCTTTCGCTCCAGGCTGGATATGGGTCTACCTCTTATATTTCCCGCTCTGTTTCCTGCCGCTGCTTTTCAGGGGAGTCCTCGATGATCTGGAGCTCTTCCGCAGGACGGCCGCCGGGTTCGCGATCCAGTTCATCGTCGCACTGGCATTCTTTTGGCTTCTGCCATCCCGTATGATACGACCACACTTCGATCCGCAAGGGATCAGCGAACAGGTGCTATTTATTTTCTACCAGATCGATCCTGGCTTCAACATATTCCCGAGCCTGCACGTCGCCAACCTGACCTTTGTCGCTTGCCTGGCGGGACGATTGACTGGACCTCTATGGACGCTCTTCGTCTGGATTCTCTGCGGCCTTATCGCGGCCTCCACCGTGCTTGTCAAACAGCACTACCTCCTGGATCTGCCGGCGGGTTTTTTACTGGGCGCGGCAAGTTACTCGTTGGCTTTTTCCAAGCGCTTTGCCGCTTCGATCAATTCTAAGCGCCGTGTTGCTGAAAGGAGGATAGCTTATGGTCACTCGTCTGATCCCGGCCGTCGCGGGCTGTGATAAAGAAAGTTCTCTCTCAAGGAAAATGATCCTGGCGGCATTGTTCGCGCTGGCCGGCTTTCCCGCGGCGGCATGGGCGCACGGCGGCGGCGCCTCTCCCGGCCACGCCGAACCGCGGGAGAGCGACCCGGCGGCGGAGAGGCGCGACGCGGAAAGCGACCGGCGCGCGCACGTCGAGTCTCTTCAGACTAAAATAGACAAGCTCGACGAGAAGCTCGAGAATCCAAAGTTGTCGGCGAAGAAGCGCGCCAAGCTCGAGAAGAAGCTCAAAAAGCTCTTGGACGAGAAAAACAAGCTGCTGGAGGAAGCGCGTTGATGCCTGCGTCGTGTGATATGCGCGGGAGCGCCGCATGATCACGAAGGTCGTCGCTTCATTCGGCATGCTCGTGCTGTTCACGACGGGATTCTTTGGGCTCGACAAGCTCCTCTGCGGCCGGAGATTTAACGACGTCTCCTGCGCTCTCGACCGCCGCGTACCCCTCAGGCCGGAATGGATCTGGGCATATCTATTGTATTACCCGCTTTGCTTCGCTCCGCTCTTATTCCCCGGGCTGCTGGCCGACGACGGCCATTACCTGCGCGCAACGGCGGGTTTCTTCATCCAATACCTCGTGGCATGTATGATTTTCTATTTGTACCCGACCCGCATTCCGAGAGAGCCGGTCGAAGGAGACTCTCCGAGCGCGCGAGCGGTACGTGGCCTGTACGCGGTCGATTGCGGATACCCCATTTTTCCCAGCCTTCATGTGGCCAACACGGTTTATGTCGCCTGCCTCGCGGCGCATTTCTTGCCCGCGCCATTGAGCCTGTTCTTTTTCGCGGCGGCGGCGCTTGTCAGCGCCTCTACGGTGTTGATCAAGCAACACTATTTGGCGGATATCCCTGCCGGGGCACTGCTGGGTTTGGGGGCCTATGCGCTCGCGTTTTGACTCGGGGATAAAAGATGCGCCCATGCCAAGGACACGCTTGCGTTCCCTCGACGTTTTTCGCGGCCTAACCGTCGCGGCGATGCTGCTCGTCAGCTTTCCGGGAAGCGACGCCGTCTACCCCCCGTTGCGTCACGCCGACTGGCACGGCTTCACGCCGGCGGACCTGATCTTTCCCGCGTTCTTGACGATTCTGGGCGTCTCGGCGGCTTTTTCGAGCAGAGGCGCTGGTCGGGTTCTGCTGCGCGCCGCCATCCTGCTCGCCCTGGGAGTGCTCGCAAACATATTCGTGTTCGACGGAATCGACGGCGTCCGTTTCCCCGGAGTGTTGCAGCGCATCGCGCTCTGCTATCTCGGCGTCGAGGCGTTCCTCCATCTCGACCGGCCCCGCGCGGCGCCGGCCGCGGCCGCGGCCCTGCTCGGCCTCTATGGGCTGTTGTTGGCCTATGTCCCCGTTCCGGGTCACGGCGCCGGCGTCCTGACGCCCGAGGGCAACCTCGCCTACTGGCTGGACCGCCGCGTGTTCGGCGGCCATCTCCTCGAAAGCCCATGGGGCGACCCGGAAGGGCTGCTTCCGACGCTGCCCGCGCTGGCCTCATCCTTGATGGGCCTTGCCGCCGGGCGGCGGCTCAAGCGCGACGGCGCGGCCGCGGCGAATGCGCTCGGCGCGGCGGGCCTCGGCCTCGCCGCGCTCGGCTTGGCCTTGAGCCCGTGGATCCCGCTGAACAAGCATCTGTGGACGAGCACTTTCGCCCTGCTCACCAGCGGCCTGTCGCTCGCGGGACTCGCCGCGTGCCTGCGTCTCGTCGAGGGCCGGCGCGCGGCCTGGACGCCGCCGTTCGAGGCGTTGGGCCGGCGCGCCCTCGCGGTCTACCTGGCGGCGGGCTTCGCGTTCGCGCTCTTTGAATTCTTGGGCATGAAGGCGCGCGCGACCGCGCTTCTTGAGATGGGGCTGGCGCCAGAGACCGCGTCGCTCGCTTATGCGGCGCTATTCACAGTCGCCGCCGCCGCCGCGCTACTCGCGGTGAGGGCCCTCGAACGGCGCAAGCTGGGAAGGGGGATGTTTGTTCTGGCATGAGGCAAGGACGGAAACTGCCGGCATAGGGAGGAAGCATGAGCGATCGTAAAGCTCTGAATTCGTTCTTTCCGCTTCACTACGAGTGTCCCGTCTGGGCGACGGGCGCTCTCCTTACTGCGGGATTCTTCGCGCTGGAGACGGCTCTCCACGGCCGGCACCCTGATACGGGCGGAGCATCGTTCTGGGATGCCGTCTATTCCCTGGGCTACGCCGTCTACCTTGTTCCCCTGGCTTTGAGCGCGACGAAGACGGAGGCCGGGGCCCTGCGGCGACTGCTCATGGCGTTTACGGCTCTTCTCCTGGCCGGTTTCTTTTTGGCGCTGGTCCCATGGGAGCGCCTCGGCCTCGACGCGGCTCCATGCCTGCAGGTCGCGGGCATGACCCTTGTCATCTTCTTCTGCGCGCGGCGCGGCCAGATAGCGGTCGTCGCGGCGGGACTGGCGCTGGCCGCGGCGACGGCCGTGGCGATGGCCGCGGCGCAGCGGCATGCGTTCGCCGATTTTTTGGCAGGCACCGTGTTAGGCTGGGCCGCGGCGACCTTCGCCGATTGGCGGGAACTGACGTTTCTGCAGAGGGACGACTCCTGGAGCGCGCTGCGGCACGGGGTCGGGGACACGCTCAACCGGCTGGCAGGCAACCGCGGCGCGGTCTGGGACAGCTCCTACGCGGAGGGACACTGGGACTTTTTGGACTCGACCGACCAGCGGCCGCGGCATTACGCGATCGCGGGTTATTTGGCCGACCGGCTTCCGCGCGAAG
>CAZTZW010000014.1:0-6838 GCA_964618085.1 uncultured Elusimicrobia bacterium | reverse complement strand
GTCGGTCTCGACCTCTCCGAGGAAGCCCTCAAGAAAGCGGCGGCGGCTTACGGGGTGGAGCCCGGCGTCAGCTTCACGCACGAGGCTTTCGAGAAGTTCACGGGCGACGGGTTCGACGCGGTCGTCCTCAACGAGGTGCTCTATTATTATCCTTTGTCGGCCGTCGAGAAAGTCTTTACCCACGCCCTATCGCGGCTGCGCCCGGGCGGCGCGCTCGTCGTATCCATGAACCGGAATTTTAAAGGTATGCTGATATGGCGCAAGCTGGAAGGGGTTGCGTCGGCCGAGCAGGGCATTCGCGTTCACAACCTGCGCACCGGCAGCTACTGGACGATCAAGGTCTACCGTCGTCCGGAAACCTGGGAGGTCAAAGCATGAACATGAAAAAACGCGTCGTCACGACGTTCGCGGTGATGGCCCTGGGGGGCGCGCTGGGCGCCTTCGTGGTCTCGCGCCTGCCGGGGGAGCTGAAGGGACGGGTGTCGGACACGACCAAGGTCTGCATGGTGACCGACAAGGTTTTCACCCGCGCGCAGATGCCCGTGATCGTGAGCGGCAAGACCTATTACGGCTGCTGCGCCGGCTGCGTCGGCCGCCTCAACACGGACCGCAAGGCGCGCGTCGCCGCGGACCCCGTTTCCGGCCGCGATGTCGACAAGTCCGAGGCCGTGATCCTCGAGGGCGAGAGCGGAGAGGCCCTCTATTTCGAGAGCGAGGAAACGGCGCGACGGTATCGCGGCCAGGCGAGTTGACCGCATTCTTCCCGCTGAGATACCGGCATGCGGCCTGGGCTCCTTTCCTAGCCTTGACCGCGGCGGCTTTAAATCTGGAAAGGACCCTTTCCGCCGCGCCCGGCGCGCTCTGGGAGGGCCTGGGTCATCTGAGCTGCCTCTTTCTCCTCCTGCCGCCGATAGCGCCGGCCGCCAGGAACCAGGACGGATACCTGCGCCGCGTCATGATCGGCTATTCGATGCTTCTCCTGGCTTGGCTGCTCGCGGACTTTCTGGCGCCGGGCCTCAAAACCGCGGGCTTGGCGCCCAGCCTTTGCGCCGCCGGAGTTCTGCTCGCCCTCCTCGGGGCCTGGCGCATCCCTGCGGCGTACCAGTTTTCGCTGCTCTGCGCGATTCTCGCGACGTTCATCGCGGCCTTGGCGTCCGGCAAGCAGCAATGCAGGGACTACTGGGAGGACAACTACGCGGCGGGAAATTGGAGATTCCTCGAGTCGGACAACGAGAAGCCCAGGCATTACACGATCGCGGGGATCGTGCACGACCGGTTTCGCGAAGGAGCGGACGTGCTCGACGTCGGTTGCGGCTACGGGACCCTCTATCCGCTGCTGGGGACCAGGGCATCCTCCTACGTGGGAGTCGACCTCGCCCAAGTCCCGATCGAAGAGTGCCGGGCGGTTTTCAAGGACGATCCCCGCTGCCGTTTCGAAGCCTGCGCCTTCGAGGATTACCGTCCAAAGCGCAAATTCGACGTCGTGATCCTCAACGAAGTCCTCTATTATTTCCCCATCGGGGAGACCGAGGGAGTCTTTCGCCGAGCCATGAGCCTTTTAAAGGGCCCCGAGAGCGTCCTTATCATATCGACGGGGCTCAATCCCAAGGCGGCCTGGACGCGCCACAGGCTTTCACGCCTGGCCGTCCCCGCCTACAGCCAGATCGCGACCAACGCGGCAAGCGGCAGCTCCTGGACCGTCAGCGTCTATCAGGAGTCCGGAAAGCGCGCATGAGGATGCGCTGGCTCTCCTGGCTGTGGTTGGCCTTGGGCCTGTCGCTGCTGGGTTGGCTGATGAAGGACATGGAGCTCCTTCAGACGGCGGAGGCCCTCGGCCGGATCGGCTGGCGGGTTCTGCTGCTGCTTCCGCTGGCCTTCCTGTGGATGGTTCCCAACACCATCGCTTGGAAATACTCCTTCAAGGCCCCGGGGGCCGGCGTCCCCTTCTCGAGGCTTTTGACCGCGCGGATCGCGGGGGAGTCGATCAACGACATACTGCCCTCGAGCAATCTCGGGGGCGAGCCCGTCAAGGCTATGCTCCTGCGCCCCGCGGTGACTCTCGCCGAGGCTCTGAGCTCCGTGACGGTCGCAAAGACGACCCAGACGCTTTCGCTTGTGATCTTCATTCTGGTGGGCCTCGGCTTTGCCGCGTCGCGCGCCACCCTCCCGCCCGAGGTCATCCTGACCGCGGCCGGAGTCGTCGCTGGGCTCGGCGGCGGCGTGGCCGTGCTGGCCCTGGGCGCCTCCTCCGGACTTCTGGGCCGGTGGGCGCGTTACGCCCTGCGCCTCTTTCCGAACGCCGAGTGGCTCAAATCCTCGACGGTCCATATCCTGGAAATGGACGCCAGCCTCTCGGCTTTCTATAAAAAGGAGAAGGGACGCTTCGCGGCCTCGACGCTCTGGCACCTGTTGGGACTCATCGCCGGCTCAATAGAGCTCTACCTGATTGCTCGCTTCCTGGGGCTTCCCCTTAGCCTCAGCGGAGCCCTTATCATGGAAGTCGTGGCGACCCTTGCCGCCGTGGGGGGGTTCTTCATCCCCGGAAGCATCGGAGCCTTTGAGTACGGCCACCATGTGGCCGCCTCCATGCTGGGCCTGCCGCCCGCCTCGGGAGTGATCATGAGCCTCGTCCGGCGCTTCCGGGAGCTGTTCTGGCTCTTGGCGGGGCTGGTCCTTCTCTACTTGCTTTATCCTGCCGCTCGGAAAGGCCGCGCCCAGGCCGGCCCTATGATTGCCTCTCGATCGGCCCCATCGGCATGATAATGAGATCAGCTTCAATGTTTTCAACTTTCGGCCGATGGCTCCTGAAACTCTTGACGAGGCGGAAGATGGACCGCTTCTATGCGAAACGGGACGACCCGTATCGTTTCCGCAGCTCCCGTTTCAACCAGGAGCGATTCGAAGCCATGGCGGCATGCCTCGGAGACGTCCGCCCCAGCCGCGCCCTCGAGATCGGAGCTTCGCAGGGAGACTTCACCGAGCGGCTGGCCCCGAGAGTCGCGCGCCTGACCGCAATTGAGGTGTCGGAGGTGGCCGCCCGGCGCGCCCAGGACCGGCTGGCGACGCTGCGTAATGTCGATTGGGTTTGCGACGATATCAGAAGCTGGGAGCCGCCCGATCCCAGCTTCGACCTCATCGTCCTGGCGGAAGTCCTTTACTACTTGGACAAGCCATTCTCACGGGGCGAATTCGAACGGTTGTTTTTACGCATCGTCGGGTGGATGTCTCCGGGCGGGCGGCTTGTGTTGGTTCACGGATTTGTCGGGGCTCCGCAGCGCCTCATTCGCCTCGGCTACCGGGAACGCTTCGAGCGGCTCGGGTTGAAGCTTGTGTCGGAGCAGTTGATCGCGATTGATCCCGCCGAGGAGCCCGTGCAAAGCCTGGTTTCTCTTCTCGAAAAGCCTCAAAAGCTCTTGGATGAGAAAATCGCAAGGAGGCAAGCGCCATGAAGACAGCGGAGACTTTGCTGGAGCTCATAGGACGTACGCCCGTTCTCAGGCTTTCGCCTTTTGAAAAGGACGGCCTCAGATTGTACGCCAAGCTGGAGGGGTTTAATCCCACCGGCAGCATCAAGGACAGGGCCGCCCTGGCGATGATCGAGGCGATGGAGAAGCAAGGCCGGCTTAAGCCCGGCATGACGGTCGTCGAGGCCTCCAGCGGCAACACGGGCATCGGCCTCGCCATGATCTGCAAGATTAAAGGCTACGCCTTGACCATCGTCATGTCCAAGAAAGCGAGCAAGGAGCGCGTCGCCATTTTGCAAGCCTACGGGGCAAACCTCGTGCTGACGTCCAAGGAAGGAGGAGCGGACGAAGCGAAGCGCGTCGCCGATCAAATCGCCGCCGACCATCCGCGGATGTTTTGCCGTATCTCCCAGCATCGGTCCCTGGATAACGTCCGCATGCATTACAACGCGACCGCCAGGGAGCTCATCGATCAGGTGCCCGGTCCCATCGACTATTTCGTCTCCGGAATCGGGACAAGCGGAACTCTCATGGGATTGGGACGCAGGATTCGAGAGGTTTATCCCGAAGCCAAGATCATAGGCGTGCAGCCGATCGAGGCGTTCAATCACCAAGAGGGCCTTAGAAATATCGATAAAACGGCGCCGCCGGAAATATTCGATCGCACCGTGCTGGACCAGATCATCGACGTCCATGACGAGGAGGCCGCTCTAACGGTGCGCAGGCTGGTGGAGTCCTGCGGGCTTCTCTGCGGGATCAGCTCCGGCTCGATCTTAACCGGGGCCCTGCGCTTGGCGGAAAACGGCGCCAAGGGAACGATCGCGATGATCTTTCCGGACCGGGGCGAGAAGTATCTCTCCACGGCGCTCTACCAGCAGCCGGTCGAGATCCTTGAACGACTCGTTCGAGAAGCAAAGGAGGCTGCCGTTGCCGCCTGACGAACCGTCCGACTTGCTCACCGCCGGCGAGCTTCCCTCCGTGAATCGGGGGAATTCAGCGGCCTATGCAAATGCCGGTAACGGCCTTCATGGGCGAGAGGCGCTCGGCATCGGGCTCATCGCCGCGTACGCGGCCTGCACGACCGGCATGAGCATGATGATCAAGGCCACGGACGCAGGATTGACCGTCTGGCAGATCGGCTTCCTGCGCAGCGTCGTCGGCCTGCTTCCGCTTGCGATGATCCTCGCCCATCGGCGCGAGCGGTTTCTAAGCCCCGGCTGGCCGCTGCTGTGCCTGCGAGGCGTCTGGGGGCTGCTGGCGATGGTCTGTTATTTCGTCGCGCTCAGATCGATACCGTTGGCCGACGCCGCGCTGCTCAATTTTTCGGCTCCGGTCTTCACCGCGGTTCTGGCCGTCCTTGTCTTGCGCGAAACGATCACCCGCTCCGCCGCAGGCTGGCTGACGCTGGCCATGGCGGGACTCTGGATCGGCCTGAGGCCCAGTTGGCAGGGCTCGGCGGCCGGCTATGCCGTCGGGCTCGGAGCGGGCGTGTTCTCGGCCGCGGCATTCGTCACGGTCAAAGCGATGGCAGGCCGGGAGTCGCCCTGGAGGATAGTGTTCTATTTCAACGCCGTCGCCGCGTTGGCCCTGTTGCCCGCGGCGGCGGCGACCTGGCGCCAGTTGAGCCCAGCCCAAGCCGCGTGGCTGGCCGCGATCTCCGTCGTCGGCACCGCCGGCCAGGTCTGTCTCACTCTCGGCTACGAGCGGGTCCGCGTCTCCTCGGGATCCGCGGCCACTTTGCTGGCATTCGTCTTCGCCGCCATCGGGGGACGATTGTTCTGGCATGAAGGCATGGATGGCGCAAAGCTCGCCGGAATGGCCGCCGTCGTCGTCGCCGTCATCGGACTGACGGCGGCTCGACCGCTTCCTGCGTCGCATGAGACGCGCGGGAGCGCGACATGATCGCGAAATTGGGCGTTTCGCTCGGCATGCTCGTGCTGTTCACGACGGGATTCTTCGGGCTCGATAATCTGCTCTGCGGACGGAAATTCTACGACGTCTCCTGCGCTCTCGACCACCGCGTGCCGCTCAGGCCGGAATGGATCTGGGCCTATCTGTTGTATTACCCGCTTTGCTTCGCTCCACTTTTTTTCCCAGGGCTGTTGGCCGACGACGACCTTTACCTGAGAGCGGCGGCGGGCTTCTGTATCCAGTTCCTCGCGGCATGGGCGATTTTCTATCTCTATCCGACCCGCATTACGAGAGCGCAGGTCGAAGGAGACTCCCCGAGCGCGCAAGCGGTACGAGGCCTTTACTCAGTCGATTCCGGATGCAACATTTTCCCCAGCCTTCATGTGGCCAACACAGTTTATGTCGCTTGTCTCGCGACGCATTTCTTGCCCGCGCCATTGAGCCTGTTCTTTTTTGCGGCAGCGGCGCTTGTCAGCGTCTCTACTGTGTTGATCAAGCAGCACTATTTGGCGGATATCCCTGCCGGGATACTGCTGGGTTTGGGGGCATATGCGCTCGCGTTTTGAGGCGTGGAGGTAACGTCATGAGACAACCGTGATTGATGTATACCTGATTGATCTGCGAGCACTTCTCCGCTTCTTTTGGAAATGTCTATCGCAAGGAAGACTACTCATGATCATCAGCCTCATAGAGGCGAAATAGCTTCCATGGCAGCAGACTCTGGGGAGCGCGGTGTTTTAACTCGGGTTGAGGTGATCCATCCCGATGGGAGAAGCGTATTTATGACCTTGCTGTTTCCGCGCGTCTTAGCCGGAAAGCGATGGATGGGGATCAACGTCTGTGAATGCGGCGAAGACATCCATTACAGGTGGGATCAAGAACGCGCTGTCCAGAAAGCTCCTTGCTCCGCATGCGGCATTGTTTTCATCGTCAAGAAGCCCGTCCAGGAGGAATCATGAGCTGGGCTACGCCGTCTGTCTAGTTCCCCAGCGCAACTCCCAGTCATGGTCAGCGGCAAAACCTATTACGGCTACTGCGCCGGTCGCGTCGGCCGTCTCAACAAGGACCACAAGTCGTAAGCACATTTTTGGCAGATATGTTGCAATGAGTGATAATGTGGGTGCCTGGAATATGAGTTTTAGGAGTCTACGCCGTGGACTTGGGCTCGTCCTGCCGGTAGCTCTGCTATGGACGGGCATGAACATCTGCTGGATGCCTGCGGCCGAGTGCGGGCAGCCCAAGAATCCGCCTTGCCATGGGCATACATCCAATGACTCCCGCCCTCCGGCCGATAACTGCTGCGGCGGCACGCACATGTCCCCGGCCTCCGCGCCCTCGGAGGCTCCGCTCTTAGATGATGTTTCCCGACAGATGTCGGACTTTTCGGCGCCTATCGTCGCGGCGCTCCCGGAAACGTCTCATAGCTGGATCAGGCTTCTTTCGGCGACCTTGCCAGCGTATCA
>CAZTZW010000013.1:0-19720 GCA_964618085.1 uncultured Elusimicrobia bacterium | reverse complement strand
GAGTTCGTCTACCACGAGATGATCGCGCATCCGCCGCTGTTCACGCACCCGCGGCCCAAGCGCGTCCTCGTCATCGGCGGCGGCGACGGCGGAACGGTGCGCGAGGTCCTGCGGCATAAGAGCGTCGAGCTGTGCGTGCTCGTCGAGATCGACGGCATGGTCGTCGACGCCTGCCGCAAGCACATCCCCCTCACGGCCAAGGCGTTGTCGGACAAACGGGCCCGCGTCGTCATCGACGACGGGGTCGCCTACGTCAACAAGACCTCCGAGCGCTTCGACGTGGTCATCGTGGACTCCACCGAGCCCTTCGGCCCGGCCAAGGAGCTGTTCGGCCCGGCCTTCTACCGCGACGTGCGCCGCGTGCTCACCCCGGACGGCATCGTCGTGAGCCAGGGCGGTTCGCCGTTCTATGAGATCTCGACCATCAAGAACCTCTTCCGTCTGCTGAAGCCCCAGTTCCCGGTGCGCGAGGCCTTCCTCTTCAACAACCTGACCTATCCGGGCGGCCTGTGGTCGTTCACCTGGGGTTCGCGCACGCGGCACCCGCTGCGGCACTTCGACGCGTCGCGCGTCGCCCGCGCGCGCCTGCCCCTGCGCTGGTACAACGCGGACGTCCATCGCGCGGCCTTCGCGCTGCCCGAGTTCCTACGCCGTTCACTTCGGTGAGCGTCGACGTCGAGACGTTGTTGGTAGACGGTGACGCGGCGCTTCGCGACCCCGCCCGCCTGCGGCGGCTGTATCGGCAGACGGTCCTCACCAACCGCCTCGTATCCGTCGCGGGCGGGATGGTTTGTGCCGTCTGCGTCGGTGCATCCGGCTACAGCGTTTGGGGGGCGCTCACCGACCCGAGCCCTGTCGCCGTCGCGCTATGGCCGGTCGTGCTCGTCAGCGCGGTGATGGCGGGTTTCAGCGCCGTCTTCTGCCGGGCGTTCTGGGTGGAGGCGGGATTGAGTCCGCTCTCCGATTATTTCGAAGATCCGGAGGCGTACGACTTCGTCGAGGCCCAGGTGGTCGATGCGACCTGGCGGCGGGCCGGGTCCGGGCCCGGGGACTGCCTGGTCAAGGCGCGTTACGAGGGCGGCGAGTGCTTCGCGAGCGTGAAGCCTCGTTCTTGGGGCCGACGTTTCGTCACCAAGGCCGCCCGGCGCTCGCTCAAGAAGGGCGACGATTGGTACGATGATGACGCCGTGCGCCGGACTCTGCCGGTCAAGGCCTGGGTGCTGCGCCGTCGCGACCGCCGCGACGCGGAACTCGTCGGAATCGCGTCCGAATGAAATGACCATCGACAAGAAGAGCTTCGCCGTCCGCGCCGACATCGCCAAGGCCGAGACCTTGCCGGCCCGCGCCTTCACCGAGACGGCCGTCCTCGAGCGCGAGCTCGAGACGTTGTTCAAGACGGAGTGGCTGCTCGTCCCCGAGCTCACCGGCGCCGAGGCCCGCGCCGACGCGCGCCCGTGGGCCGAGCGCCTGCGCCAGCGCGGCGCGCGCGCGCCGCTGACCATGCTGGAGAAGCCGCTGTTCCTCCAGCGCGGCTGGCGCGACAACGCCCTGCGCCTGCTGCCCAACGTGTGCACGCATGCCTGGTACCCGCTGGTCCCGGGCGCGTCGCGCAGCGAGAAGCTCGTCTGCGCCCAGCACGGCCGCCAGTTCGACTCCGCCGGGAAGTTCCTCTCCCAGCCCGGCTTCAAGGACGCGCCGCGCGCCTGCGACCACTTGAGCGCGTTCCCCACCGCGGAGTTCGGGCCCCTGCTGTTCGCCTGCCTGGGCAAGCCGCGGCTTTCCTTCGAGAAGCTGTTCGCCCCCATCGTCGCCTCGCTGGGCTCGCTGCCGCTGGAGAAGCTCGAGCGGCGCGCTCAGGCCGGCGAGCTGCGCGAGGTGGACGGCAACTGGAAGCAGCACGCCTGGAACTACATGGACAAGTTCCACGTCCAGTTCATCCACAAGGCGCCGGGCGGTCTGGCCGACGCCATCGACCTGGCCGGCTACAAGACCGAGCTCCACGACGGCTCCGCCCTCCAGTGGGCCTACGCGAAGGACCCCGAGGCGGGCTTCGACCCGGCGCTGCTGCCGGAGCGCTTCCGCGACCCCCAGGGCCGGCGCGTGTTCGCGCTGTGGTGGTTCGTGTTCCCGGGACTCACGCTGAACTTCTACCCGTGGGGCCTGTCGGTCAACCTCTACGAGCCCATCGAGGGCCGCCCGGAGAAGACCTTGTTCCGCTGGTTCGCCTACTCCTGGGACGACGCGAAGCTGGCGCGCCGCGACGAGCTATGGCTGTCCGAGCAGGTGGACGCCGAGGACGTCGAGGCGATGGCCCAGGTCCGGCGCGGCGCGCGCTCGGGGCTGGCGCCGCGCGGACGCTTCTCCGCGACGGAAGAGACCGGGCCGCACTGGTTCCATCTCGCGGTCAGCCGCGCCCTGCTGGGCCGCTGATCAGTTCGCGGGCTTGAAGACGCCCGAGACCTTCACCACGGCGGTCGCGCGGGTGAAGGCGCCTCCGCCGCGCATGACGCTGGCGGACCCGCGGCCGTGCAGGTCGACGGTGCCCACGGCCTTTCCGTCTTTATAGAGGGTGCCGCTGCCGCCGACGAAAGCCGTGTTCTCGATGTTGGCGCCGCCGAAGAGCTGGACCGAGCCGTAGACCTTGATGCGGCCCGAAGAGCCGTCGGGGCCGTTCACCACGATCTCGCCTTCCACGGGGACGGAGCGAGCCTCGATGGCGGGTCCGCCCCCGATCTTGCCGTGCCCCATGGCGGGGTGCTCCATGACGGAGCCCACGACCGAGCCTTCGCCGGAGACGTCCTCTTTCGAGGCGTCCACGCGGGTCGCCGTACTCTGAGGGCCGGCCGCGATGACGTGGGCCGGCTTGCCCTGCTGGACCATGGGGACCGGGATCTCGACTCCCCCCGCCATGGCGCGCAGGGCGCTGAACGCGTCGGCCGAGGCCAGCGCGGGCGAGAGCACGAGAGAGACGGCGGCGAGCAGGCGTTTCATGGGTCCTCCTTGCGTCCCTCCCAGGATACCCCCCCAAAGAACGAGCCGCCTGGGCCCTTGGGCCCAGACGGCTCTGGGGCGTCGTACCCGCTTAGTTCGCGGAGTAGTGGCCGGAGACGGAGACGTGCTCGCTGACCGAGACGTGGGAGCCGCCGAAGGAGTTGGCGCTGACCATGACGTGCCCCGAGACGTTCGCGTAGCCGGCCGGCTGTCCGTCCTTATAGAGGCTGGCCCGGCCGTTGACGTTGCCCGAGCCCATCGCGTTGCCCGAGCCGTTGCGGCAGGTCCCGCTGAGATGGATGGAGCCGGAGACACGCGCGCGGCCGCGCACCCCGTCGGGGCCGGTCACGTCGATGTCGCCGTCGAGGCGGACCCAGCCGCTCATCGAGCCGGCCTGGTTGTCGAACGAGGAGCAGTGCAGCGAGCCGCTGCCGCGGACGTAGCCCGAGCCGCGGACCGTGCCCGCCGTGGCGGCGACCTTCTCCAGGGAGACCTTCTCCGCCCGGATGGGCGCGAAGACGGGCGCCTCGAAAGCGGCGGGCGCGGGCAGGGCGAGGCCGGCCGTGGAGGCGACGGCGGCGACGCGTTCGGCGGCGGAGAAGGCGGTCCCGGCCGACGAGGGGACGGCGAGGGCGAGGGTGATCGCGGCGGCGATGGTTTTCATGACGCGATTCTACCCGAAAGGCCTACGACGCGTCTAGGCCTAAATGCCCATTCTTTGTGAAAGTCTTACGGCCAATCGGCGGGGATGGCCAGGCGTTTGCGGAGGTCGGTCTTGATGACGTTCAGGCAGGTCCGGGCGCGTCCCGGCATGGTGACGTAGGGCGGATACAGCTCGCTTTGGCGGTCCCAGGCGACGCGCGCTTGGCCGCGCGCGGCGTAGTCGAAATAAAGCGAGAGCGCGAGGCCCAGGTACTCGCCGGAATTCTTCGGAAGCTCGCCCTTCATGCGCGTCAGGATGCCGGTCTTGCGCGCGATCTCGGCGTCGTAGAAGCCGGGGTATTGGGCCGAGACGTCGACGAAGCGGCCCCCGCGCGGCGCGTGCAGCGTGGTCTTGAACGCGTTGTGCGAGAGGGAGCCGAAATCCTCGCAGTCGACGGCGAGGTTGCGCCCGAGCGGGAGCTCGCGGGCGACGACGACGATCTTCCCCTCGATGGAGGCGAACTTCCCCTCGGCGAAGCGGCCCGCGGCCGTCGCCTTGAGGCCGCGCACCGCGAGGATGTGAAGGGTCGTCGCGTCGAGCGTCGGGATGGTGGAGCGGTAGGCGACGACTCGCGAGCCGTCGCCGAGCAGGTCGGGCAGGCCCCGCCCGACGGGCCCGGAGTCGAGGTCGAGCTTCTCGGCGGAGCCGGGGTGCATGGAGAGGAGGTAGGCCCGGCCTTTTAGGAGGCCGTACACCTCCAGGGCGCTGCCCCCCGTCCCGTCCTTGCGGCCGTACACGACCGCGGCCAAGGGGAAGGGCTTTGTCTCGCGCACGACCTGGTCGCGCACCACCCAGCCGTCGGCGGCGCGCGCGGCGATGGGGGCGTCGAGGGGCGCGGCGGCGGCCGCGACGGTGAGGAGCGCCAGCAGCGCCGGAGTCACCGGCGAACGAGCCAGCGGCGGCGGACCAGCTCCTCGGCGACCTGCACCGAATTGAGGGCCGCGCCCTTGAGGAGGTTGTCGGAGACGACCCACAACGCCAGCTCGCGCGGCGTCGCGCCGGGGCGGACGCGCCCGGCGAAGACGGGTCCACGTCCGGCCGCCGACAGCGGGGTCGGGTACTCACCGTCTTTCGACAACACGAGGCCGGGCGTGCGCTTCATGAGGGCCTTCGCCTTCGCCGGGGTCAGGGCATTCCCGAAAGTCAGCCAGCAGGACAAGGCGTGCCCGCGCACCGACGGGACGCGCACGGCCGTCACCGATATCTTCATCGACGGCGCGTTCCAGACCTTGCGCAGCTCGGCGGCGACCTTGCGTTCCTCCCCCGAGTGGCCGTCTTTGTCGAATCGGCCGACCTGGGGCACGACGTTGGCCGAGATGGCGCGCGGCAGGACCTTAGCCTTGGGCTCCGGAAGGACGGGTGCGCGCCCATCGGACAGCAGAGCCATGCGGCGCGACGCGTTCTGCACGAAGTACTCGTTGAGAGCGGCCTTGCCCGCGCCGGAAACGGCCTGATAAGAGGAGATGCGAGCCTCGCGCACGCCGGCGGCCGCGTGCAGGCGGGCGGCCGCGACGGCCAGGCCCGTCATGGTGCAGTTGGGGCCCGCGATGAGGCGGCGGTCGCGGCGGAGGGCCGAGGCGTTGACTTCGGGGATGACGAGCGGCACCTTCGGGTCGAGCCGGAAGGCAGCGCTGTCGTCTATGACCCAGACGCCGGCCTCGGCCAGCGCCGGCCCGTGCTCCAGGGACACCTCGTCCGAGCTGACCAGGAAGACGACGTCGCAGCCGGCCAGCGCCGCCCGGTCGGGGCCGGGCGCGTTCACGCGCCGGCCGCGGAAGACGACGGACGACTTGGCGCGGCCCGACGAGAACGGCCGCAGCTCTCCCACGGGGAAGCGGCGGCGCTCGAGCAAAGCGACCAGTTCGCGGCCGACCATGCCGGTCGCCCCGACGACGCCGACGATGAGGCCGTCAGTTCTGGGCATAAGGCACCATGTAGGCTTCGGAGTAGCCGATCTGTCCCGAGACGTCCCGCGCCGCGCCGCGCAGCCACGTCCCCGCGACGGGGGCCTTGGCGGCGGGGATGGAGAAGGCGTACGGGGGTTTCCTCTGGATCTTCGAGATCCGCGCCCAATCGAGCTGGTCGCGCGACGACTCCACCCACGCCTCGGCGACGTCCTCTCCCGCCGCGGAGAAGCGCGCCACCATCTTGGAGCCCGAGCGCGCGGCCGCGAACTCGGCGACGTTGACGGCGGGCTCGTCGGGGGCGGGCGGGACGAGCTTGATGGCGATGGCGGGGGCGATGTTGTTGATGGGGGTCTGTAGGGCGCCCGTCGCCGAGCGCGGAGCCACGCCCAGGATGGCGCGGTTGTTCCACGCGCGGGTCTCGCGCGCGGCCGAGGGGTCCTCGATGTCGGCGCCGGCGAGGATGGGCGCGCTCGAGGCGCGCGTGAACCAGTTCGTCGGCGACCAGATGGCGAGATAGTTGTCGGCGGTGAAGCTCACCATCGCCAGCGGCACCTCGGCCCAGAACCATTCTCCCGAGCCCACGCCCTCGACGCGCGACTGAGGGTCGGGCTCGGTGGGGATGTCGGGCGTCTCCGCGAGGAAGAAGGAGCGGTCGTTGGGGAACGCCGGCACCTGATTGACGGCCATGTAGATCTTGCCCGGGATGAGCTCGCGGACCCACGGCTTGTTCACGTTGGGACGCGTCTTGGCGCGGCCGATCTTGGCCCCGATGAAGGCGCGCGCGAAATCCCCTTTCGGCGCCGCGGGCAGCTTCACGATCCAGGCGTTGTTGAAGCCGACGTACCAGTTGTCGTCGGGCCCGCCGTCGGCGAAGCGGCCGTAATCATGGACGGTCGGCGCCAAGGTGATGAAGGTCGGCACGATGGGGCTCGTCGACAAAGTGGGCGGCAGGCCGTCGGCGGCGTGCGCGGACAGCGAGAACGCCAGAAGGAGGCTGTAAATTATCATTATTTTTTCAGCAGATTTACGATTCTATCGAAATCCTCGAGAGAGAAGAAGTGGATGTTGAGCACGCCCTTGGAGGGGTTCTTGCGGGTGCGGATGACGACCTTGGTGCCCAGGGCCTGCTGCAGGGAATCTTCCAGCGATTTGAGATCGGCGGATTTCGGGACGGGCCGGCGGGCGGGGGTCTCCTCGGTCTGAGGGAGTTCCCCCTCCTCGGCCAGGCGCGCCAACGCCTCGGTCTCGCGGACGGAAGGCTGCTTCTCCAGCACGTAGGCGAATACCTGTCGGCGCGCGTCGGCGTCGGTGACGGTGAGGATGGCGCGGCCATGGCCTTCCGTGAGCTTGCCTTCGGCCAAGGCCTTCTGCATGTCCTCGGGGAGCTCGAGCATGCGCAAGGTGTTGGACACGGCCTGCTTGGACTTGCCCAGCTCATCGGCCAGCTGGGTCTGATTGATGCCGAACTCCTTCATGAGCCGCAGGTAGCCGAGAGCGGTCTCGACGGGGTTCAGGTCCTCGCGCTGGAGGTTCTCTATGAGGGTCAGGGCCAGGCGCTGCTTGTCATCGCGCGGGGCGCGGACGACCACGTCGACTTCCTTCAAACCCGCCAACTGGCTGGCGCGCCAACGGCGCTCGCCGGCGATGAGCTCATAGGTCTTGGACATGGAGTCGAACGAGACGACGATGGGCTGGGCGAGGCCGTGGGCCTTGATGGAAGCGGCCAGCTCGGCCAGGGCTTCGGGCTCGAAGTGGCGGCGCGGCTGAAGATGGTTGGGACGGATCTTGTCGATGGCCACGCGCAGGGGGCCCCCATCGGAAGAGGAGGTGGGAGCGGTCGAAACGGGGGCGGGGGTGGCGGGAATGAGGGCGGACAGGCCGCGTCCGAGGGCTTTGCGGGTCATGCGGGATTCTCCGTGGTATGGGCGGCAGGGGTCTGAGGCTGCGGCGGTTCGGACAGGCCGCGGCGGGACAGGAACTCGCGGGCGAAGGCCAAGTAGGCCTCGGCGCCGCGGGACTTCGGGTCGTACTGGAAGATGCTCTGGCCGAAGCCCGGGGCTTCGGCGATGCGGATGTTGCGCGGGATGATGGTGGTGAACATGGAGTCGCCGAAGAACTTGCCGACCTCTTCCTTGACCTGATTGGACAAGGTCATGCGGGAGTCGAACATGGTGAGAACCCCCCCCTCGATGGCAAGTTTGGGGTTTAGGGCGCTTTTCACTCTATCCACAGCCCCTGTGAATTGTGCCAATCCCTCCATAGCGTAGTACTCGCCCTGGATGGGAATGATGACTTTATCCGCGGCATTGAGGGCGTTTACGGTCAAAAGGCTCAAAGAAGGCGGACAATCGATGATGATGTAGGCAAAGCGGCTCTTTACGGCCGAAAGGGCTCCCTTGAGCCGGCTTTCGCGCGCCAAGGCCGAAACCAGCTCGATTTCAGCCCCCGCCAGCTCGCTGTTGGCGCCCGAAACAGACAGCTTCGGCAGGCTCGAAGCTTTGATGGTCTTTTCCAGCGGCAGGAGGTCCACAAGGACGTCGTACAGGTTGGGGTCGAATTCCCCCTTGTCGAAGCCCAGTCCGGAGGTGGCGTTACCCTGGGGATCGGAGTCGATGAGCAAGGTCTCATGACCGAGGGTAGCCAAGGCTGCGGCCAGATTGACCGCGGTGGTGGTCTTTCCCACCCCCCCTTTTTGGTTCGCAATCGCAATTATCTCGGTCATTTTGTGTCCAAACGTGAAAACTATTCTATTCGCAGTTTCTGTCCAAACGTGAAAACTATACTAGCATCCTCCGGAAAAGTTGTCAAGAGTCTTTTTAGAATCATTTGGTGTTATATACTATCATTTAAGACCATATATTATCATCATGCGAAAAAGGCGGCGCGGGCCTGGACAGCCGCGCGTGGAATGACTAAGATGCGCACATGAATCAGCCCAAGCTCGCCGCGCCGCTGCTCTCCGCCATCAAGAGGGGGGAGATCCACTCCGTCATCCTCGTGTTCCCCGACATGCAGGGGCGTTGGATGGGCAAACGGTTCACCGCGCGGCATTTCGCCGAGGCCGCGGCGAGCCACGGCACGCACGCCTGCGCGTACCTGCTCACCGTCGACATGGAGATGGACCCGCTCCCCGGTTTCGCGCTCACGAGCTGGGACAAGGGCTACGCCGACTTCGCGATGATCCCGGATTTCTCGACGTGGCGGACCTTGCCGTGGACGCCGGGCTCGGCGCTCGTCATCGCCGACGTGACCGACCACGAGCACCGTCCCATCAAGGTCGCGCCGCGCCAGATACTGAAGGACCAGGTGCTGCGCGCGTGGGAAGCGGGCTACTCCTTGAAGATGGCCTCCGAGCTGGAGTTCTATCTCTTCAAGGAGCCCTACGAGTCCGCGCAGAAGAAGAACTGGAAGGGGCTCGAGCACGCGGGCGCCTACATCGAGGACTATCACATCCTCCAGGGCGCGCGCATGGAACCCGTCGTCGGGGCCATCCGCAACCAGATGGAGCAGGCGGGCGTGCCCGTCGAGTGCTCCAAGGGCGAGTGGGGCCCGGGCCAGCACGAGATCAATCTGGAGTACTCGACTCCCGTCGAGATGGCCGACCGCCACACCATCTACAAGCACGGCGCCAAGGAGATCGCGATGGCCCAGGGTCACGCGTTGACCTTCATGGCGAAGTTCGACGCGGGCCTGGCCGGCTCCTCCTGCCATATCCACGCGAGCCTGTGGGACCGGAAGGGGGAGAAGAACGTGTTCGCCGCCGGCAAGGGGGAAAGCAAGGAGTTCCGCTGGTTCCTCGGCGGGCAGATGGCCTTGGCCCGCGAGTTCTCCTTCTTCACCGCCCCGACCGTGAACTCCTATAAGAGGTACCAGGCGGCGACCTTCGCGCCCACGCGCGTGGCGTGGGCGCGCGACAACCGCACCTGCGGCTTCCGCGTCGTCGGGGAAGGGAACTCTTTGCGCATCGAGAACCGCCTGCCCGGCGCCGACGTGAACCCCTATCTCGCCTTCGCCGCGACCATCGCGGCGGGCCTGTACGGCATCGAGAACAAGATCGAGCCGCCGAAGGCTTTCGAGGGGGACGCGTACCGCTCGAACGTGACCGCGGTGCCCAAGTCCCTCGGCGAGGCCATCGCCTTGCTCGAGAAATCGAAGGCCGCCAAGGAGGCCTTCGGAGAGGAGGTCTTCACGCATTACCTTCACGCGGCCAAGCTCGAGCTGGCCGCCTACGACAAGACCGTCACCGACTGGGAGAAGGGCCGCTACTTCGAGCGGGTCTAGGCGCTAGCGGGGCTTGCGCAAGCCGCGGCTGACGAAGGTCCAGGCCGCGAGCTTATAAAGGAGGCGCATCCCGACGTTGGCGTCCCACTCGTCCTTCCCCGGGCTCACCTCGACGAGGTCGAAGCCGAGGATGGTCCGCCCCGAGCGGGCGACGGCGGCGATGAGGTGCGCGGCCTCCGACAACTCCAGGCCGCCGGGGACGGGCGTGCCGGTGTTCGGGCACAGCTTGGGGTCGAGCCCGTCGATATCGAAGGTGATCCAGACCTTGTCCGGCAGCTCGGCGACGATCTCCGAGCACAGCGCGTCGTAGGAGCTGCCGGCGAAGCGGCGCTCGGCCATCCACTGGTCGCTGAACAGCTTGGCGCGCGGGCCCTGGGCGTCGACGTAGGCCTGCTCCTCCTCGCAGAAGTCGCGGATGCCGACCTGGACGAGCTTGGTGATGAGGGGGGTGGAGTCGAGCGCGTTGCGCATGATGGACGCGTGCGAGTGGACGAAGCCCTCGTAGGCGTCGCGGGTGTCGGAGTGCGCGTCGAAGTGGAGCAGGCCGAAGGCGCCGTGCACCTCGGCGGCCGCCTGGAACGCCCCGAGGGGGACCGAGTGGTCGCCGCCGACGAGGCCGACGATCTTGCCGGCGCGCATGAGGGCGAGGCTCTCCTTCTTCACCCAGCCGTTGAGCTTCTCGCTCAGCTCGTTGACGGTCTTGAGGGCTTTGACGAGGTCCTTCCTGCCGTCGACGCGCCCCCCGGCTTTGATGACCTTCTGGGCCGCGGCCTTGGCGGTCTTGTTCCAGGCGCGCACGTCCTTGGACTCCGGGCGCATGAACAAGCCGGGCTCGTAGGGCTTGTGCACCGCGGCGTCGAACAGGTCGATCTGCCCGCTGGCCGCCAGGATGGCGGACGGTCCTTTGGAGGTGCCGCCGCCGTAGGACGTGGTGGCTTCCCACGGCACGGGCAGCAGCACGAGCGCCGCGTCCTTCTCTTGGTGGGGGAGTCCGAAGATCCCGCCGTCTTCGTCGGCCGGCGCGTTAGGGTCGAATTCGAGCATGCCTGATTATAGTTAACAAAGGGGTCAGACCCCTTGTTAAGTCCGTGCGCGAAACTTAACAAGGGGTCTGACCCCGGCGTTAAGTGTTAGAAGAAGCCTTCGAGGAAGGATTCGATGAGGTAGGGAAGGTCCTCGGAGTAGCCGCCTTCGAGGACGGCGAAGCGCGGCAGCTTCGACTGCGCGAGCAAAGAGCCGATCTCTTTGAAGGTGCCGCGGTCGAGCTTGAGCCCGGCGATGGGGTCCTCTTTATAGGCGTCGAAGCCCGCAGACACCGCGAGCAGGTCCGGTTTCGCCGCCAGAGCGGATTCCAGCGCGGGCACGAAGGCTTTGAGGTAGCGGTCGTGGTCGGTCCCCGCGGGGAGGGGGATGTTGGTGCAGTTGTCGTGCGACCGTCCGCCGGTGCCCGGATAGAGGGGGTATTGATGCGTGGACAGGAACGTCGTCCGGTCTCGCCCGGATAGGAGCGACTCCGTCCCGTCGCCATGATGGACGTCGAAATCCACCACCGCGACCTTCAAGGCCGGCGTCTTCTCCTGCAGCCGGGCGACGGCCAGCGCGACGTTGTTGAGATAGCAGAAACCGGCGACGCGGTCCTTGCCGGCGTGATGACCGGGGGGGCGCATGAGTGAGAAAGCGGGCGTGCCGGCCTTCGCGGCCTCGGCGGCGGAGAGCGCGCCCGACAGGGAGATCATGGAGATGGCGTCCATGCCGTCGTAAGGCGGGGTGTCGGCGTCGTCGTAGTCCCCGGAGGCGATGACGGCCAGCCGGTCTTTGGAGTGGAGGCGCGCGACGTCGGAGGCGGAGGCTGTCACGTCGGGGAGCGCGGGGGCCAACCCGGCCGCCTTGAGGAGCTTGAAGGACTCCCGGACGCGAAACGGCGCCTCGGGGTGTCCCGAGGCGCCGTACTGTGCGGTCTTCAGGTCGGAGAAGACTCGCCCCAACGTCCTTCCTTAGCGGAGGGCGGCGGGGATGGGGGCTTTCTCGTCGTTGAGCAGGGCGTTGTAGGCCTTGGCGCGGCGCTTCTTCCAGTTGCCGCGGTGGTAGCCGTAGGACGCGAGGATGGGGAGCGAGATGGTCGCTTCCGAGAACACCATCTGCTCGTCCACGACGTCCACCTTGCCCCACGAGCACGCCTCGCGCAGCGTGGAACCGGAGAGCGCGCCGTCGCGCTCGTCGGCCACGGTGATCTGCACCGCGTACTTGTGCATGATGGGCTCCAGCCCGATCATCTCCGCGCCGACGGTGACGTCCTGCGCGAAGTTCTTGGGCACGCCGCCGCCGATCATGAGCAGGCCCGTGTCGCCGGCCGCGAGCTTCACGCGCACCAGCTCGCGGAAGTCCTTGGCCGAGTCGATGGAGGCGTGGCTCTCGGGGTTGTGCCACTGGTGGTGCAGGAAGCCGAAGCCCGCCGAGCAGTCGGAGAGCGCCGGGATGAAGATCGGCACGCCCTTCTTGTACGCGGAGAGGACGATGGAGTCCTTCACCTTCGCCTTCTTCACGAGGTACTTGCCCATCTCCTCGACGATCTCGCGGGAGGAGTAGGGCTTGGGCTTGAGCGTCCCCACCAGGTCGGAGATGGTGTTGTCGCACTGGCCCAGCTCGTCCTCGTCGATGTAGGTGTCGAAGATGCGGTCCACGCGGGCGCCGCGCAGGGCCTTGTCGTCGGCGTACTTGGAGCCCTTGTAGTGCTTGAAGCCGAGGGCCTCGAAGAAGTCCTGGTCGACGATGTTGGCTCCCGTCGAGACGATGGCGTCCACCATGTTGGACTCGACCATCTGCCAGATCGTCTTCTTGAGCCCCGCGGAGATCAGCGAGCCGGCGAGGCAGAGGATGACGCCGCAGTCCTTGTCCGCGAGCATGCGGTCGTAGATGTCGGCGGCGCGGGCGAGGTCGCGAGCGGAGAACGCCATCTTCGAGTAGGCGTCGATGATGGGACGAGCGTCGAACTTGGTGATGTCGATGTGCTCGATCTGCTCTTTGAGCAGCTCGCTCTTCTTGATGTTGGCCATTTTACCCTTGGTCGTTGTCCCGTCGGAGTTTTTGCTTCTGCGTTATTTTATAACATTGTCGACGACGATGAACCGCGAATCTATCAGAAAGTCGTCGTGTCTTTTGCTTCTCGCGGTCCTCGCGGCGCCCGCGTTGGGAAAGCCGCCGCGCAACTTCCGCCGCCGCCCGAAGCCGGCGCCCCCGGAGGCGGTCGAGACGTCCACGGCCGCGGCGAAGCCCGGCCCCGCGAAGCTGCTCGCCGGCCGCTGGACGCCCGAGACGCGCGCCGCGCTCGAGGGCTTCATCGCGGCCAAGGGCAAGGGCGCGCCCGGCTACGACGCGGCCAAGCCGCCGGTCGTCGTGCTGCCGTGGAGCGACGCGCTGGTGTCGGGCGACCCGGCGGAGCTCGTCTTCCTGCGGCTCGTCACGCGCGTGGACCTCAAGTTCGACGACTCGCTGTGGGAGGTCGTGCCCATCGCCTACGGCCGCCAGTCCGCGCGCGCGGCCTACTCGCAGTTCATCCACGTGGCCAGCACCACCTGGCAGTCCCAACCGTCCTACCACCAGTATCGCAAGGCGATGCTGTCGAGCTATATCGAGCTGTGCCGGGGCGTGGGCCGCAAGGAGTGCCGCTCCTACCTCGCGCGTCTGTGGGCGGGATTCAAGGAGGGGGACGCCGAGGACTACGCCCGCGCCGCCCTCGCCGAGGAGAAGTCGCGCCCGGCCTCCCGGGAGACGGTGAAGGCGGAAGAGGGGGACGCCGCGCCGCTCTCCATCCGCCGCGGTCTGCGCCTGCTGCCCCACATGCGCGACCTCGTCGCCAAGCTCCGCGCGGCGGGCGTGGACGTGTGGGTCGTCGACGACCTGCCCCAGCCCGTCCTCCTGGCGTCGACCGCCGACTACGGCGTCGACCCCTCGCGTGTGTCGGGGCTGCGCAACAACCCCGACGGGGCGCGCATGTCGGCCTCCGTCCTCAAGCCCGTCCCGCTGCGCGGCGGCAAGGCCGAGATCGTGCGCAAGGCCGTCGGCCGCGCCGCCGACCTGGTCATCGGGCGCGACGCGTCCGATACGGAGCTCCTCTTGGACGGCGACGGCCTGCGCCTCGTCCTCTCCGGGGACCCGGCCCTCGAAAAGCTCGCGGCCGAGAAGGGCTGGCTCGTCCAGCCGTCCCTGGCGCGCTGACGCCCGCCTGTTGACGGATTGTTACAAGGCTTCGCGCCCGCGTTGACAGCCTCCTTCCGAAGCGCTACATTGGGCCTTCGCGCCGAGAAGGAGACACACGTGCCCGACATGACCAAGACCGAGATGGAAGTAGGCGACCTCTTCGTGACCGAGAGCTCGCTGACGCTGAAGCTGCTGCCCAGCCGCAAGAGCGGGAGCGTGGCCATCCGTTGGTTCTCCAACGGCTGCGTCACCAACGTGAAGGTCGCCGCCAAGGACATCCAGGTCCTCGTCGGGAAGCTCAAGGGCAAGAAGCGGCAGGTCCGCGCCCTGAACGTGACCACGGCCAACGGTCGCGACACCGACCTGGTCAAGACGCGCCTCAACGAGGCCGTCTCCAAGGCCGGCTTCGAACTCATCGCGTGAGCGCCGGCCGCCTGGCGGGCAAGTCCGTCCTCATCACCGGCGCCGGCTCCGGCATGGGCCGCGAGGCCGTCATCCGCTTCGCCCAGGAAGGCGCCTCGGTGACGGCCTGCGACGTCAACGTCGAGGCCGCCCGTCAGTCCGCCGAGCGCGCCGGCGCGTCCGGCGGCAAGGCCATCGCGGTGTCGATGAACGTGGCCAAGGAATCCGAGGTGAAGGCCGGCGTCGCCGCCGCCGTCAAGGCGTTCGGCAAGCTCGACGTCCTCTACAACAACGCCGGCATCTTCCCGTCCCGGGACAACTCGGTCGTTAACACCGAGGAGGACGTCTGGGACCAGGTCCTGGCCGTCAACGTCAAGGGCGTGTACCTGGTCTGCAAGTACGGCATCCCGGAGCTGCTCGCCGCGGGCGGCGGCTCGGTCATCAACGTGGCCAGCTTCGTCGCCTTGGTCGGCTGCTCGGTGCCCCAGGACGCCTACACCGCGTCCAAGGGCGCCGTCATCGCCCTGACCAAGTCCCTGGCGGTCCAGTTTGGGCCCAAGGGCGTGCGCTCCAACGCCATCTGCCCGGGCCCCATCGAGACGCCGCTCCTCATGGACTGGCTCCTGAAGGAGCCCGCGGAGAAGGCCAAGCGCCTCAACCGCATCCCCATGGGCCGCTTCGGCCAGTCCGCCGACATCGTCAACGCCGCGCTCTACCTCGCCTCCGACGAGTCCAAGTGGACCAACGGCACGCAGTTCGTCGTGGACGGCGGCATCACGTCCAACTACTTCTAAGAAGGGGGCGCTCGTGCTGACCAAGCTCTGGATCGCCGGCCGGCCGGTCTCCGCCCGCTCGGGCCGCGTCTATCCGCTCATCAACCCCGCCGACGGCAAGACCTTCGCCCGGGTCTCGGAGGGGGGCGCGGCCGACATCGACGCCGCCGTGAAGGCCGCCGCCGCCGCCGGTCCCGTCTGGGCCAACACCCCGCCGGGCGCCCGCGCCCGCGTCCTCTTCAAGCTCGCGGACCTCGTCCGTAAGGACGCGGACCGGCTCGCGCTGCTCGAGACCCGGACGTCCGGCAAGCCCCTGGCCGACGCCCGGGGGGAGATGTCGTACGCCGCCGACGTCATCGAGTACTACGCCGGCGCCGTCTCCAAGCACTTCGGCGAGACCTCGCCCGTCTCCGCGCCGGGCCTGCATGTCACCTTGCGCGAGCCCGTCGGCGTGTGCGGCCTCATCGTCCCCTGGAACTTCCCGCTCGTCATCGCGACGTGGAAGCTCGGCCCCGCCCTGGCCTGCGGCAACACGGTCGTGCTCAAGCCGTCGGCCGAGACCCCGCTCACCGCCCTGCGCCTGGCCGAGCTCGCCGCCGAGGCCGGCCTGCCCGACGGCGTGCTGAACGTCGTGCCCGGCCCCGGTCCCGGCTGCGGCTCGGCGCTGGCCGCGCACCCGCTCGTGCGCAAGGTCTCCTTCACCGGCTCCACCGCGGTCGGCGCCGGCGTGATGCGCGCCGCGGCCGACGGCATCAAGCGCGTCTCGCTCGAGCTGGGGGGGAAATCCCCCAGCATCGTCTTCGACGACGCCGACCTCGAGCTCGCGGCCGAGAAGTCGATGTGGTCCGTGTTCGGCAACACCGGCCAGGACTGCTGCGCCCGCTCGCGCGCCTTGGTCCACCGCAAAGTCTACGACCGTTTCCTGGACCTCTTCGTCGCCAAGACCCGCAGGCTGAAGGTGGGTCACCCGGAGAAGAAGGGCACCCAGCTGGGCCCGCTCGTCTCCCGCAAGCAGCTCGACCGCGTGACGGGCTACATCGAGACGGGGAAACGAGAAGGCGCCCGGCTCGTCGCGGGCGGCAAGCGGCCCAAGGGCGTCCCCGCCGGCGGCTTCTACCTCACCCCCGCGGTCTTCGACGGCGCGCGCGAGGACAGCCGCGTCGTGCGCGAGGAGATCTTCGGGCCCGTCGTCTGCTTCCTTCCTTTCAAAGACGAGGCCGACGCCGTGCGGCTGGCCAACGACTCTTCTTACGGCCTGTCGGGCTCCATCTGGACCCGCGACGTGGGCCGCGCCCTGCGCATGGCGCGCGCCGTGCAGACGGGCGTGCTCTCGGTGAATTCCAGCTCCAGCGTCTTCCTCGAGGCGCCGTTCGGCGGCTTCAAGTCGTCGGGCCTGGGCCGCGAGCTCGGCATGAAGGCCCTCGACGGCTACTGCGAGACCAAGAGCGTTTTCATCTCCAACAGTTAACCAGGGGGACAGACTCCCCAGTTAACTGTCGGAGAGTTAACTGGGGAGTCTGTCCCCCTGGTTAACTCCTGAAGGTCCAGAAGGGGGGGCGGGCGCCGCCTTGGACCTGGGCGGTCTCCTTGAGGCCGCGAGCGGCGTACCAGGCGCGGTTCTCGGGCGCGAACGTCTCCAGGTAGAGCGGGCCCGTCTTCATGGAGTCGCGCAGCAAAGCGGCGCCGATGCCGCGGCCCTGGCAGGCCGGATGCACGGCCATGAGGTGGAGATAGACCGAGGACGGCGGCCGCAGCGGGCCGATGGCGCGGGCGACCTCGGCGCCGCGCAGCAGCGCGGGCGGGTCCGTGAACAAGATCGGGCGCAGAGCGACGTACTTCACCCAAGAAGCGATGCCCGGCTCGCTCGTCCCGGCGGGCAGGCGCGCGGACACCCCGACCAAGGCGTCGCCGTCGAAGGCGCCGCGCACCTCGCCGCCCGCCGACGCGTCGATCCTCAACAGCGTCTGCAGCAGGGCCGGCAGACGGATGCGGCGCGCCGCCGGATCGGGGAAGATGTAGGAGAAGGCGGGGTCGTCGCGGAACGCGGCGGCGGCGAGTCCGGCGGCGCCGGAGAGCTCGTAGAGCTCGAGCCCGCGGATCACGGCCAGTCGTAGAGCGCCGCGGCGTTGGACGTGGTCGCGACGGCGACGCGCTCCACCGGGACGTCCCAGACGGCGGCCAAGGTCGCCGCGATCTCGGTTATGGAAGCGGGCTCGTTGCGCTTGCCGCGCGAGGACTGCGGGGGAAGGTAGGGCGAATCCGTCTCGAGCACGACGGCGGCCATCCCCACGACCCGGAAGGCCTCGCGCAGGGCGTCGTTCTTCTTGTAGGTGACGGGGCCGTCGGCGCCCAGCGCGAAGCCGAGCCCTGCGCAGTCCACGGCCTGCTGGGGCGTCCCCGAGAAACAGTGCACCACGCCCCAGAAGCGCCGCGACGGCGTGCGCCCGCCGAAGACGCCGGTGAGGATGGGCACGAGGTCCTCGTAGGCGTCGCGGCAGTGGATGATGACCGGCTTGTCCCACTCTAGGCACGCTGACAGAAGTGAGACGAAGGCCGTCTTCTGGACGTCCCGCGGCACCTGCGCCTTGGCGTAGTCGAGCCCGATCTCTCCCACGCCCACGGCCTCCGGCGCGGCGTCGAGCGCGGCCTTCAGGCGACCCAAGAAGCCGGCGTCGTAGCGGTCGGCGTAATAAGGATGAAGTCCGAACGTGCAGCGCACGGAATCGGGCTTGGCGCGCGCGAGGGCGAGCGCGCGGTCCCACTCGTCGGGAGAATCTGCGATCTCGACGACGCGGCCCACGCCCGCGGCGGCGGCGCGCGCGTAGACGCCGTCGCGGTCGGCGTCGAAGGCGGGGTCGCCAAGGTGGGCGTGCGTGTCGACGAGCATCAGTGTCCCGCGCGCGCGGGGTCGAAGCGGTCGAGCAGGGCCCGCGCGCCGGCGTCGCGCTCGTCGGCGAGGTACTTGGCGCGGGCCTTCGTCGCCTCCGGCATGTCCCCGTAGTAGTGATCGAGGACCATGAGCTTGGCGTAGGCTCGCACGGCGGGCACGGGATCCTTCAAGGCGCCGAGCGCGCGCGGGAAGGCGTTCTTGCCGTCGAGGTCGGCGAACAGGTTGAGGGCGCGGATGCGCGTCAGCGGCTTGTCGCTGCCCAGCCAGTCGTCGCGCCGGACGCGGACGGCCTCGGGCTCCTTCTGTCCGATCTTGAACAGGGCGTAGTCCGCGCTGCGCCGCACCAGCTCGACGTCGTCGTCGAGCATGACGGCCAGGGACTCGATCCAGCGCGCGTCCTTGAACTCGGCGGCGCGCGCGGCGGCCTCGGCGCGGATGGAGCCGTCGTCCTGCGTGAAGTAGCGGCCCAACGACTCGACGCCGGCGTGCGCGAGGAGGCGCTCGCAGCGGGCGTCGAGCACCTCGCGGATGCGCCGCTCCACCGGTCCTCCGTCGTCGTAATCCGGGTTCTGCCGGTGGATGGCGAGCCAGAACGGCAGGGCGGAATCCGGGTCGGAGCGGCGTTTGTCGTAGAGCTGGGCGAGCTTCGCCGCGCTGTAGAGGTCGTCGGGGTTGCGGTCCCACGCGAGGGAGAGCCACGAATAGGCCTTGTCCGGCTCTTTCATGTGGAGGGTCAGCGCGCCCATGACCTGCGCGGCGCCGGCGTGCTTAGGGTCCACGGCGAGCGCTTCCGCGGCGACGGCCTGGGCGAGCCCCGGGTCGTTGCGCCCGAGAGCGGCCAGTGCGAAGGCCGACAATTTCCCGGGGTGCTTCGGGTCGGCGCGGTGGAGCTCCTCGAGCGCGACGCGCGCCTGGCGGCCGGCCTCTCCGCCGGAAGCGTCGTCGAGCTGGGCCAGGCGCAGGAGCGCGTCGAGCGAGTCGCGGCCCTCGGCGGTGTCGGCGTGGTCCTTGGCGACCGCGGCGTGGATGGGGACGGCCTGCGCGGGGTCGCTCAGGCCGGCCAGGCGCTTGCGCAGCTCCGCGGCCGGGCCGCCCAGCTTGAGCACCACCTCGGCGTGCGCCGCGCGGAAGGCGTCGTCGCCGAAGAGCTGGCGCGCGTTGTAGGCGACGTAGAAGGAATCGGTGTGCCGGCCCGCGTGCCACAAGGCTTCGGAGAGGCGCATGTGCGCGCGCGGCTCGAGCAGGTTGGAGCGGAAGCCGCGCCGCGCGTCGGCCAGCTCGGCCTCGGCTTTGGCGGCGGCGGCCTTTGCCGCGGCCTCGGCGGCTCCCGGGCGCGGCGCCGACACCCACTTCAAGAAGACCGTGGCGTAGACGGCCAGGCACAGCCCGATGATGACGAGCGCGCCCAGGATGAGCGCGTTGGAGCGCCTGCCTTCCCGCATCCGCCGATTATAGGAAAAAGAAAGCCCTCCCCCGTCGGAACGGGGGAGGGCTCCGTCTGCCGCGGTTATTTAGAGAAGTACTTCCAGCGCCGGTCGGCGTCGTCGGGACGCTTGTCTAGCAGGTGCTCCTCCAC
>CAZTZW010000012.1:0-20290 GCA_964618085.1 uncultured Elusimicrobia bacterium | reverse complement strand
GTGCAAGGTCGGCAGCGGGGTGGGAGCGGAGGAGCCGGGAGACAGGATCAGCCCGGTCTCCAGCGACGCCCGCACGACGCCCAGCACGCCCACGGCGCTCGCCGGGACCGGCGCCACAGGCGCCCGGACGGCGCGCGGTGCGACCGCGGACGCGGCGGTGCCCCAGGCGAGGGCGCTGACGAAGATGGCGGCCCGGAGGGTCGTCATACCTTATATTGTCCCCGGGAACGGCCTCCGCCGCAGGGGTCCTTCGGGTGCCGGACGGGACCGGTGGGCCCAAGCCCTTGGTCCTGCTATACTCCCGGAATGAACGCCCTCCTGCTCCTCCTGCTGTCGGCGGCCGCCGCGCAAGAGTCCGCCATCTCCCGGCGCCTGGCCGACTACGACTTCGACGCCTCGCGGACGCTCGAACAGCGCATCGTCCCCATCCCCGCGAAGGTGCTGGACGCCTGGCGCGTCGCCGACAAGGAGCCGGCCTACGCCCCCTACGAGCCCACGGTCGTGGAGAAAGCCGAGTTCCTCACGGCCATCGGCGCCCTGCCGCCGCGCCTCAAGCAGGTCCTGCGGGAGCGCGTCATCGGCTTCTACTTCGTCTCGGGCCTGCGGGGCAACGGCATCACCGATTGGGTCCTCGACGACAAGAAGGACACCTACGTCTATATGATCCTCAATCCCGCGGGCTTCAAGAAGTCCCTCGCCGAGGCGCTCACCGGGCGCGAAGGCTCGGTGTTCAAGACCCCGGGCGCCCTGAGCGTGGACGCCGGCGCGGGCGGCACCGGCATGCTCTACACCGTGACCCACGAGTCGGCCCACGTCTTCGACTACGTCGTCGGCCTCACGCGCTACACCGACGAGGGGCACGCCAAGGCGACGGGGCGCTATCTCAAGAACGCCGCGGGAGACTGGCTGGACTACACGAAGGCCGCGCCCGCGTCCGATTTCCCGACGCGCTCGCGCCTGCGCTTCTACGGCTTCGGCGGTTCCGAGCTGGCCGCGGCCGAGGCGCCCGCCGTGTGCGCCCAGCTCAAGGCCTCCCCCTTCGCCTCGCTGTACGGCTCCATGAACTGGGCCGACGACGCCGCCGAGCTGTTCCTCTTCGACCACCTGACGCGGACCTTGGGCCGCCCCTATCGCTACACGTGCGGCGGCAAGGTCTTCGACCTGGTCACCCCGGCGAGGAAGGCGCGCGCCGCCCGCGTCTTGAAGCCGTTGTACGGGAAGTAACGTCGGGGTCAGGCACCGATGTTACTTCGGAAGCCGGGCGCGCCGAGGACCGGCGGGCGGGTCAGGGCTCCAGCTTCTTGAGCTGGATGCGGCGGTTGAGGGCTTCGGCGCCCTCCTTGATGAAGCTGAGCTCCGCCTCGAGCGTCTGGTCGAGCCAGCGGCGCACCAGCGGCGAGACCGGCTTGAGGAACAGGGGCAGCTCGTACTCCTCGCCGTGCTCGAGCATGGTCCCGCCGGTGACGGGGCGCAGGACCATGCGGCACTCCATGCGCTTGAGCGGGCCCGAGACCATCACGCCGCGATAGCCGCCGTCGCGGGTGTACTCGACGTCGAAGGTGCCCTTCCACGGCAGGCCCAGGAAGCGGCCCGTGGCGTCGACGACGCCGCCGTTGTCGCGGGGCTGGAGGTCCACCGCGTCCACCTTCTCCTCGTAATCGGCGATCTGGCTCAAATCGCGCAGATACTCCTGGACGGAGTCGCGCGGAGCGCTGATGAGGATCTGGCGGCTGACGTTCAACATCGGGTGGCTGGAGGGAAGAAATCTGGAGCGGGCGAGCGGAATCGAACCGCCGTCTGATCCTTGGCAAGGCGACCGAAGAATCTTAACCGACCTTAACGATTCTTAGCCGCCCTCGGAGAATCGACGCCGTCTTCGCTTAACTCCTTAGCTGGATTATACCAATTTGGCTGGCCATTGGACACCAAATGGACACCAAGCGCGCGGGCTACATATCCCGGGCAACAAAGGGGCACTTGACAAAAGTGTAAAGTGAAGTGTAAAGTATAGGCATGAAGCGGCCCCTGCCAGCCCTCAAGCTCTCGCGGAACCCGCTAACTGCGGTTCTCGCTCAAGTCGTCATCTCCCCCATCCTGAAAATGGAGGAATTTGTTCCCTCGATTCAGGAAGACCTTCGGCGTAACGGCTTCCCCGGGTTTCGACGCGAAGATACCCAGGAGATTCAGCTAGGCCCAACCCCCATGGTCCGCGTCGGCTCGCGCTGGATTTTCACCGACAAGGATAATCAGTCAGCGGCGATCCTCACCCCCTCCGCGCTCGTAATGCAGACCGCAAGCTACGAGAGCTTCGACAAGTTCACGGAGGTCGCCGCCAAGGTCTTCGAAGTCGTCGGGAAGCACGCAGACGTGCTACTTGCACAACGGCTGGGGCTCCGCTATGTCAACCTCATTCGCCCCTCCAAGGGGAAGACGATCAACGACTATCTCAAGCCGGGCCTTCACGGCCTGGACGACCAGAAATTGACGACCAAAAAGCTGGCGTCCCGTTTCGAGTTCCTGGGTGAAACCGAGTCAGGTCGCCTTCTCGTTCGCCTGTTCTACTCCGACAATGGCGCAACCCTCCCTCCAGACTTGGACGGCCTAAACATGGAGTACGAGAAAGTTCCTGCCGGGGAACGCCTCGCCATCTTGGACCTCGACCATTTCTCAGTCAAGCAGCGCGACTACAAGGTCGCCCCGCTGATCGAGGCGTTCTGGAAACTTCACGAGTCCACTGACCGCGCGTTTAGAGAGTCTGTCACGCCCGCCGCTCTCGCCGAATGGCAAACGGAGGCCAAATGACCACCAAGATAAAGGGCGAACTCGATGATGCAATCCACCTGGCCACGCAGACAGCGACTGATACCGACGGCGTCCACAAGGTAATCCGCCTTTTCCCGGTCGAGGGCCAGCGATCAACGCGCTACCCGACATACCTGCAAGTCTTCGGCACCTACGCCGGAGAACTTCTCTCCGGTCACGCCGAGACTCCGAGCGGCGGGAACATCCTCCGCGTCATTGGCACAATCACCAAACAGTCCGAGGAGGCTTCGGCCTCTTTTGCCGACATGGTGGCGCAGATCAAAATTGCTTTCAGCCTCTCGGTGTCCGATCTTGCACAAGTGCTCCATGTGGAGCGACCGACGATTTACGCCTGGCTCGATGAACGCTGGGTGCCAAAAGAAGAAAATGTGCTCAGAGTAACCCAGGTCTATAGACACGCCAGCTACTGGGCCAAGTTCAACCGGAAGGCGCTTTCCGATAAACAGCTTTCCACCAAGGTTTCGGGGCATTGCCTACACGAGGCACTCCGCGCCAAGAAGATTCACGATGCGCGAGTCACGGCCCTACTCGACTACTGGGCCACCCAATTGCCAGTCAGGATCAGCGATCTTCCGAAGGACAGCATCAGAGCCGCCGCCATCAGGCACGGCATCGACCTCAGCAAGCACAGCGAGCAACAGGATGTCATCGACCGGATCACCGGGAAACGAACCTCAGACGACCGATGAGGACGTCATTGCCGCCATCTGCGATAAGGCATGGTCGCAGGGCGACCTGTTGCCCGATGACATCGCCAAGAAGGTTGTCCCAGAAGCTGAATTAAAGAAAGGTGCCCGGGGAGTGGTCGTGTCGCACGACTGCGACCTGGTCCACCACAGCCTCTTGAATGAACCCGTGGTCGAAGTTCTCCTGCTTCACCCCGTCACCGTCCAGGGCGACCTAACTCAGGCCAAGAATCCCCGCCGGATTCACCTGCCGTACTCCGAAGGCGGGAAGGTGATCTACTACGAGGCGTTCGTCCACAGACGAATCTTCATCGACCGCCGTATTCTTGCCGAAGCCGCCCCCGTGAAGGGCGGATTCGACTCGGAAGCGCGTGACGACCTCCGCCAGTGGCTTGCCAAACGCTACGTCAGAGCGGCGTTCCCGACCGAGTTCGACAAGAGGATAAACAACGTTAAGAAGAAAATCAAAAAAGCCCTCGATACCGCCGAAGGCAAGGCCATCTCGGGGATTTACATTTTTCTAGACAAGGACGTAGAGTTGCCAGCGGGAACGCCATACAAAATCATGATTCGCGGGACGATGCGGGCGGTCGTCTTTGACGATTCTGCCCTCGTCAAGAAGTGCGAATCTCTGTTGGGGAAGATGGCGGCCCTAATCGACTCCTGCGACGGCGTCGAGGTGTTGGAGCACGCTATTCAATCGGAAGCCCGGTTCTCTGTTGACGAGGTGCGCCTGACCAAGCGCTGGGACGCCGATTTTCTAAGCGCGAACGACGGGGACTCCCCAGCGTTGCTCTAGGCCCGCAGACACGCCTCAGAACGGGCCACCCGGACTCGCGCAAGCAACCTATCGGCAGGCTCATCCTCCGGGTCCTGTGGCACAAGTTCCCCCCGGAACGCCTTGGCGAGGACGGACTGCGTCAGTTGGTCCACGCTGGCCTTGGCGGCGTCGTAACGAGACTCGATCTGGTCGGCGAGCTTAAAAAGCGATTCGATTCGATTGACAATTTCGTCCTGCTCCTTGCGTGAAGGAAGGGGTAGCCCGATAGTGCGGAATCGCTCAAGACTGATTTTCTGCTGCGCCACGCCCTTCGTCAGCAAACCAAGCTGGTTCTTCACAAAAAAGGAGTTTATGACGTGCTTCACGAAGACGCGATTAACATGCCGCTCCCAAACTCGAAACTTAATGCAGTCTGCGGTGATGATTGCATCTGGCCTGCCGCTCGGATAGATTTCGCAATCACCAGGCGGCGCACCCATTTTTGTGATCAGCAAGTCATTTGATGATACGCTGTGAGCGGCGAGGCCCTTAGCCTTTTCCTTCGAGACGAACTTCGGCTCCTGTCCGTCGAACGCGCCACTCCGGATATGACGCACGAACACTAGCGGGACTCCGGAGCTTCGGTAGTCGGAGACCTTTAAGTTACTTCCAAACGGACCAATAGCGAGAGCATAGCGTTCAGGAGCGCCCAGGATTCCCGGTGTCGCTAGAGCCCAAGAGTCTGGCAATGCTTCTCGCAACTCATCCTCAGCGGCGACATCATTGGTTTCGCCGTCCGAACGTTCGGAGGAGATGCGCTCCAGCAAGGAGTGTCCGGTTTCTGCCTTCGACTGGCTCTTGCGCCAATCCTCCGTTAGCCTTCCCGAGCACGCCGCCGCGAGCACGGACTGCCGGAACCGCTTGAGGATGAGCGGGATTCTCTCCAGGCGCTTCCGGCAAGCATCTACCTCGCCGAGGAGTCCTTCAAGCTTGGCGACAATGCGGTCCTGCTCCTTCTTGGGTGGCAGAGAAATCTGAAAGGACGAAATCTGCTCGAAGTTAACTCTAGGGCGGTCTCCCTGATTCTGATGATTGGCGAACTCCACGAAACTCGAATGGCGCAGGCGGTAGGACAGGAACTTAGGAAGAACCGCCTCACAGGGCGGCAAGACGATGAACTCGCTCGAACAAAGGCCCTCGGCATCGGCCAGGTAGACCTTGTTGAGATACGGTCGAAGCCGCCCGTAAAGAACATCCCCCGGAAAGAATCGGAACGCCGTGCTTTTCATGGAACGTGCGGGGATAGTGCCCAGTAGGCGGCCCGTGTGAGATTCGACGTGCTCCATGCCGACGTAAGGCAACTTTGGAAAAGCGGAAGGGGCGCTGCGAGGACGCGAAGGAGCTGTCACCGCCCCTAGTTCAACTCGCGTCCAGCCTCCAGGCATCTTCCCCACCCCTCAGCGCCCCTTCTCGCTTGCCTCAAGCAAGCGCGACATTTTTTTCAGGTCAGCCACGGCTGTCTCCAGTTCATCGAGAACTTCATCGACCAATTCCTTGGGCTCGGGAAGGTCTTCTCCATCATCCAAGGTCTCGTCCTTGAGCCATGTGATGTCAAGCCGATAGTCGCGCTCCTTAACTTCACTAATGTGAAACTTTCGGAAGCGCCCTGCCTCTCCGAGGTCTTTCCGCTTTCCACCTCCGTTGGGGTCCGCCCCATAGCACTTCTCGAACTCCACAAAGTGCTCGGCTGTCAGAGGTCTGTCCTTTTTCGTGATGCCCGGAACGTTGGAGCGAGCGTCAAAAATCCACACGTTTTCGGTTGGGTGCCCCTTTTGGAAGAACACAACGTTCGCCTTAACGCCCTGGCTATAAGGCGTGAACGTCCCGCGCGGAAGGCGCAACACGGTATGGAGATTGCAGTCCTCCATCAGGAGCTTAAAGACCTCCCCGGCCTTGCCCTCAAATAGACAGTTGTCCGGGAGAACCATGGCCGCGCGGCCCCCAGGCTTGAGAATGGTCATGACGTGCTGAACGAAGTTTAACTGCTTGTTGCTCGTCTCTATCGTAAAATCATCACGATCAGGGGCTTGGTTCGCACCCTTCGTCCCGAACGGCGGATTCGTGAGGACGATGTCATATCGCTCTCCTCGATCCGGCTCATAGATCGTGTCACCCAAGTAAATCGTAGGCTCAAGCCCGTGCAGGAATAGGTTCATGAGCGCGAGGCGGCGCGGACGCGGCACGAGGTCCTGCCCGAAATAGGTCTTCGACTTGATACGCTTGGCCTCATTGCGGTCGAGAACGCCCTTCGTTTGCTCGACGAGCCACTCATGGGCACAGACCAGGAAGCCGCCTGTCCCGCAGGCGGGATCGCAAATCTTGGCCTCCTGCTTCCCACGGGGGTCCGGCCCCATGACGCGGACGACAGACTGGATGAGGGGCCGGGGCGTAAAATATTGCCCCGCGCCCTTCTTCCCCTCGCTCGCGGCCTTTTCCAGGAGCCCCTCGAAGGCGGCGGCCTTCACATCAATGTCCATCGAGGACCAGTTCTCCTCATCAATCATCGAGATGATGCGCTTGAGGTTTACTGGGTTGTTGAAGCGCGGAACCGACTGGGCGAAGATGTCTCGAAGAAGTCCGGGCGTCTCACGCAGCTTTCTCAATGCGTCGGCGTAGTGGTCGGTTAGCTTGGTTCCTGAGAGTTCCCGGAGACTGGCCCAGTTGTATTTTTTCGGGATGTCGGCCCCACGCTCATCGGCCATCTTGAGGAAAAGCAGATAGGTAAGTTGCTCGATGTAATCGCCGTAGTCGACGCCATCGTGCTTGAGAATGTGGCAGAACCCCCAGAGCTTGTTAACGATGTCGGCTTGAGTCATGCGCGGGCTCCGTAGGCGGCGATGAGGGTGTTAATCTGGTTGATGAGCGGCACGAAATCGGTCTTAAAAATCTGCCGGGCGCGGCCAAGGCCCCCCGCACGCTGGAAGGCGGGCAGGAGGTCGAAGTCGTCGGGGGCGATGCTCAGGTTCTCAACAAGATGCGCCTGGATGAGCCCGATCCACTTCTCCTGTTCCTTCGAGAACTCGTGCTTCTCACGGAGCTTCTCCAGAGCGTTTGAAACACGCTCCTCAGCCGTTAAAATCGGTTCCTCCTCCTTGGCCGCGTGCTTGACCATGGAGATGATGTCCGCGAGCGTCTTGTAGGCCACTTTGTGGGCCCTGCGCAGAGTCTTCTCGTCGAACTCGCTCTGGCTCAGGGTCTTCCGCAGGTCATCAAGGACCTCGGGCTTCCAGTCCTTGGGCCGCCGGAGGAGTATCTTGAGCGCCGCGACCTTATCCGCATTAGACCGGACGAACTTGGAGAACGCCTCCAGATAATCGCCTGCGCCATCGTATTTCCCAAACCGCGCTACCTGCTCAGAGGTGACCACATCCTGGGCGTCGGCAACTTTCCAGAAGATACGTTTGGCGCGAGGATACTCCGAGAGCAACCGCTGAAAGTCCTTGTCGCGCAGAACCTTCATGGCTCCGTTGAAGTCCTTTCTCAGCGATGCCGGGAGGTCATCAGCGAAGCGGGCCATATCGCCATCAGCGATGAACCTGGCGAACTTCTCCCGGGCTTCGCCGCTCATGTCCTTCTCAACGCGGCGCAGTCGCTTCACCAGAACGTTCGCGTGATACTGGCGATCCACGTTCTGGTAGATGTTGTCGATGATTTCTGGGATGGTGATAGGCGTCTTGGTCGGAGCCTCCATCTTAAAGTTCGAGACGTCCCGGAAATACGCGATGAGGCTTCCGCCGAAGCAGTCGAAGACGGTGAAGTGCGACTTATTGATTTCATTGCACCGCCGCGTGCCACGACCGAGCATCTGCTCCCATAAGATGCGCGACTTAACTGGCCGCAGGAAGACGATGAACTCCAGCGCAGGGATGTCCACCCCGGTGCTCAACATGTCCACAGTGACGACGACTTTGGGGTTGGGGCGGTTGCGGAACTGCCGGATAAGCTGGAGGGGACGGTCCACCGTCGGGCTCCCGGTGATCTTCTGCACGAACTCGTCACCCTGGTTGAAGACCTCGCGGCAGATTTTGACGAGTTGATCCGCGTGCGACGTGTGCGGGATGTCGTTGACGGCGAAAATCAGTGTCTTCGGGAACCGCCCAGTCTCCCGCTCATGCTCGCGGGCATACTTGGCGATTTCCTGGATGATCTTCCGGTTGCTATCGAGGGCGGTGATGCGCCGCTCGACATCCTGCGCCGAGAACTCGCGCTCATCCTCCACCTGGTCGAAGACTTCTTCTCCGGTGTCGGTGTCGACCTTGCCGACATGCTCGCCTTCACGGAGGAACACTCCCCCGATCCTGACCTTGGAGTTGATGGCGACCGTTTCATAGTCAACGAGGTGGCCGTCCCGGATGGCCTGCTCGACACCATAGCGGAAGACGGGTTCGCCGAATAGCGACACGGTGTGCGCCGCAGGCGTCGCGGTGAGCCCCACCTTGATGGCGTCGAAGTAGAGCATCACGTCCCGCCAGGTGCTGGTCTCCTGGGAGGTGTATCCGCGATGGCACTCATCCGCGATGATGAGGTCAAAGGCGTGGATGGGTATATCGAGCTTCCCCGTCTCCTCCTCTTTCTCCGCGTCCCCACCTTCTTGCGCAAAGGCCCGCTCGAAGCCAAATAGGTTGATCGTCATGCGCTGAATGGTCGAGACGTAGACGAAGGCCCGGGTTGGATTGGGGTCGGTCAGATACTCATTGGGGAGCACCTTCACGTCGAAAGACTTATCGTCGTCGAAGTCTTCGCGGCGGAATCGCTGACTGTAAACCTCATACTCCTGCGGGAACTTATTCCCGTTCGGCGTATTGAAGGCCGCGAACTCGCGGACCGCCTGCGCCGCGAGCGCCTTGCGATCCACGAGGAACAGGATGCGACGGGCTGCTCCAGACGCCAGGAGACGGTAAATTTGGGCAACCGTCATGTAGGTCTTGCCCGTTCCCGTGGCCTTTGCAACCAGGAGTTCCCGGCGACTGTCCATGATGGCGGACTCGATAGCCTCAATGCCGCGCTTCTGATAGTCGCGGAGCCGCTCGATCCGGTCGATGGGCAGGCTTCGCAGGCGAGCGGCGACACTGTCGCCATCAGCGGAAAAAAACGCCTCAAGCGCGTCTGGTGTGTGGAACCCGCTTATCTGCCGAGAGACGTGCTTCTCCTGGCGGGCATCGAGGAACCAGACCTGCTCCCCGTTGGAGGCGAACAAAAAGGGCACGCGGAGGCCATCCCAGTTCCCTGGGCCCTCGACGGCACCGGAAGCATACCGCTTGGCCTGCTCCAGCACGTTCTGCGGGCTCAAGCCGACCTTCTTAGCCTCGATGATCCCCAGGAGCTTGCCCTTAACGAACAGGGCGTAATCGGCGGGGCCGCTGGCGGTCGGGAACTCGGTTACCGCGTGACGAGTGAGACGAGCGAGGTCCATGCCCTCGCGGAACGGAACAATCTCCCAAGCTGGCTTGAGGGCCGTTAGCTGGGTATCAATCCGACGCTTTCGCGTCAACCACTCAGGTTCATCTCTACGTGCCATTTCCTTCGACGGCAATAAGGATTATTACATTTTGTCGCCGCGCGGTCTCACTCGCGTGACTAGAGCCCCGCGTCTAGCATGCTAGACTCGTTTGTGCGCGAGAAGAAATTTTTCCGATAGGCACCACGCGGCACAGCCCACAGGGAGCCCTGTGGGCGAGCCAAAATAGGATTTCGTTCGAATGGTCCCATCCGCCTCAAAGAATCGCACTTTCCCGTCACGTTCAACGACTCGAACACCTCACAGAACCCGTTCGAGGGCTCCTTCCGCTCAAAAAAGAGGCGAATCCCGTCACGATGTGCCTGAGCACGTGTAAGGAAATGGCCTACATCCGTCACGATACTACTCACGCCCCTCCAGCCACATGAGGCGAACGGCGACCGCGTCTCCAAGCTCTCGCAAATTCTTTAGGCGCTCGTGGTCGAAGATCGGATTATCCATGAGTGCCAGGTCCTTCCCAGAGACGACGTAGCACGGCACCTCAGACAGGCCCACCTCGCATGCCGCCGCTATGCGGTGACTTCCCGTCCAAGCCTGATAGACGGTTCCCAAGTCAACGACAAGCAGAGGGCGACCGCGCCAGCCCCGCGCACTCATGTCGGCGGCAAGTTCCGCGACAAGGACAGGCGTGCGCACCGCGTGCGGAGGCTGCAAGTCGCTCGGATCGAGACTGGTGCGCCCTTGGGCCCTTCTGGAGGTGTCCATAAAACAACTGATTGCTGGACAGCAGGTTTCAGCCCGCCGTCCCGAGGGAAACTCCCCCCGGATTTCGAGGGGGATTTTTGGACAGCGCGGTAGCAACCCAACTTTTCGAGACCCCCAGCTTCGCCGCAATGGCCCTTACGCTCAATCCTGCGGCCTTGAGCGCCTCGGGGCTCTGGAGGGGAGCCAGGAGCGGCCTACCGAGCTTCTTGCCCTGCCCTCGGGCCCGCTGGAGCCCAGCAAGCACCCGCTCCCGGATGAGCGCCCGCTCAAACTCAGCGATTGCCGAAACGAGCGTGAACATCATTTTCCCCATCGGCGAGGTCGTGTCTATCGACTCCTGGAATGAGACGAACCCTATATCGAGGACTCGAAACTCCTCCAAGGTGTTCAGCAGATGGCGAGAGCTTCGGGCGAACCTGTCGAAGCGCCAGCAGAGGACAACGTCGACTTTGCGCTTGCGGGCCGCGTCCATCAAGGCGTCGAGGGCGGGCCGCCGCTCCTTGGCTCCGGAAATACCCTTATCGACGAACTCCGTGACGGTCGTCCAGCCGCGATTCTTAGCGTAGTCGCGCAAGGCGATCAGTTGGTTCTCCGGTTCCTGGTCCCTGGTGCTGACGCGCGCATATATCGCTACCCGTTTTGTGTCCATAATTCACCTCACTGCGGCTCTAAGACGGCGCGAAGCTCAAGCCACGCCTCGTAGACGTGGGTCCTAAGTGGGACGTGGGGCTTGAGGCGCTCCATCGCCTCACGGAGCCTCACGATAGCGACTTGAGGCAGGACTCCCTTGGCCAGCTTCTTACGGGCGGCAACGATGATGTGCTTGGCGTAAAGCATGAGCGCCACCGTGTCGGCAAGCTCGTAAACCTTGAGGATTCCCTTACGACGCTCCTCTGGAGAGAGAGAAGCAGTGCGAGCGGACTCGGGACCAAGACCAAACTGTGCGCCGTTATTCTCGGCATCGAATAACCATGGGAACGCATCAGCGTATTCCGCGAGCCCGTTCAGATAGGTCTCTGTGAGGTTCTTGTCGAGGCGGACGATGTGCGGAATTTCTCCCCTGGTGAAGTCTGCGCGCCGCTCGAACACCCGAGAGAGAATCCTGCCCAGGGCAAATCCAATCTCAGTTGCTTTCTCATTGAGCGCCGTTGGCATCCCGCCCCACCCCGCTCCTTCGCCCGCTGGTCGACGCGCCAGGGATGCCTGCTCCATGCGCTCGTCGAGCTTCACCATTAGCGCCTCAGCCTTTTCGGGCTTGGGCTCGGCCTGGCGGGCCCGCTCCAGAGCTTTCTGCTGGGCGCGAAGTGCCTTCCGTTTCTCGGCCCATTGCGGCCCCGTTAAGAGGGCCAGCAGGCGCTTGAGAGCTATGGGGTCCTGGAATTTATTCTCCGGGATACCGCTCCAGACCTGACGAGCCTCCTCACGCCTCTTGGAGTCGTGAAGAAGATTGCCCAGATAGCTGGCGGCCTCCCAGTAGGAGGGGTTGATGCGTAGGGCTTCATTCACGCAACGGATAGCCGTATCAACATCACCGAGCCTATGCGTGCAGACGCCCGCTCCCAAGAACGCGACGGCATACTGCGGGTTCAGCTCGAAGGCACGTTTGTAGCATTGTCTCGCCTCACGAAGGAGGTCGTGCTCATAGAGCATGACTCCGATGCCGTGGACAAACTCAGCGTCTTCCTCGTGAGGACCAATAGCCTCCATAGCGATTTCAACGGCCTGCTTCTTGCGCCCCATCGCCAGAAAGGCTTCAACGAGCCCCTGATGCACGTCGCCCCATTGCGGGTGCGCTGCTCGGAGCGGTTCCAGCACCTGGACAGCGGGGACGAAGTTTCCGAGCGCAAGGTGCGCCATGGCTACGCCAAGAAGGAGGTCCTTGTCTCCCGGAAACAGAGCAAGCCCGTCGCGCAGGACTCTGAGCGCCGTATCGGCCTCGCCTCGGTTAATTAAAGCGATTGCCTCTCGCTCAAACTCATCGCTACTTTTCATCTGACTCCCTCCAACTCGTCCTGGATGTATTTCTTCGCTTCTTCGAGTGTGTGGCAAGTCTTGTATCTCTCACGGACGCCTGCCCCGGGGCCACTCAGGACGCACTCGACAACCTTAATGCCCCAATACTTATAGGGCCCGGGCATTGAGATAGGTGTCACCCAGTAGACCTTTCTGCGGATCGCCTTCCCAGCCGCCTCCCCAACAAAGTCGTAAGACATGGCCTACCTTCCCCCGACGCGAGCACGTTTCTTGCGCCGCTCACGCTCCAGACGCTTCGAGCGAGCCGTGACGAAAGGCGCGGAGACGGGCGGGGCCTCGGCGACAGTAAGACGGATGCCGCCGTTCTCCTCCTTGAACTCGTAGGTGAACGGCTCAACCGCTGAGAACTTGCTTTCAACCTCCACCGTAACGAAGTTCCCGTGCTTGGCGAGGTAGAAGCCCGCGTCGAGCCACGAGTGGAACACACCGGAACCCCGTATCTTGGTTCCCCCGCTTTTGCCCTCTGCGCCCTTGGTCGTATGGGCCAAGATGAGGCATGCCGGGCCCGTGCGACGAATCGACTCAAATACCCCCATGAGATATGTCGCGGCTTTCTGGCTGTTGTCGTTCAGGCGGCTAAACCGATTCAAGGTGTCGAACACGACCAACGCAGGACGGATTTCAGCGACTGTCTGCGCCAGCTTCTCGACTGACCCCACCTCATCCAGACGAACTCCTGTATGAATGGCGAAGTGGAGTTGGCCGGGAGGCGGCGTCGGAAGCCCGTGGCCAGCCTGCAAGAGCTTGAACCGGGACGCGACGATTGCCGCTGAATCCTCCTCGGACACGTAGAGGACCACGCGAGCGGCGGGAACCCTGAATTTGCCAAGGAACGGCGCACCCGTTGAGACACACTGGCTGATAAGGAGCGACAGGAAGCTCTTTGAGGACTTCGGCGGCGAGCAGAGCATCGTCATCGAGCGCGCGGGGATGAGGCCCTCGACGATCCACTCGACTGCTCCGGCGTCAGCACCGAGCAACTGCGCGGCGGACACGGTTTTCATGGACTCACCTCGATGTGCGAAGTCACAACGAGGGAGCGCCCCATAAACGCAAAAACCCGTGTCGCGTGCGAGGACACGGGTTCCGTCCGTTGCCTTTTTAGCTCGCTGTTATGGCCGCGAGCAATAGGGCGCAAATCCTCGCCGTCAAGAGTAAGGGTAACAGGAGTTCCACGGCCTTTCAAGACCCAGACGGGCAGATAGGTCCTCACTTAGTCTCATCGCCAGCGACTTTCTCGTCAATCCACGCAGGCCGCGCCAGCGGTCCAGGGCTTGGCTGCGTGGAAGCCTTAGCGGCCCCGGTCGTAGCCTTAACATGGGCTTCGAGGATGCCCATGACGATTTCACTGAGGCTGCGCCGCTCCCGACGCGCCATCTCCTCCAGTCCATCCCGAAGCCAAGCGCGGTCCGCGCTGAGATAAAGATTGAGTGAGTATCCACGTCCCTTCGCAGGTCTACCTTTTGCGGGCGTCGCCATGATTCTCCTCCTCACAATTTTTCCCCAACAGACCAAGCTCGCGGAAAATCTGCTCCAACGGTCGATTTGCCCGGATGACCCACTCGCCTGGGGAACGAGGCAATATGGCAACCACCGATTTCCCAAGCTGCCTTGCCAGCCTCATCTTCGCGGCCAGGTGCTTGCGATACTCCCTCTGCCTGACGGAGTTCTTGCCGCGCCCCAGGAAGAACCAACCTGCATACTCAAACCAAACTGGATGCCTTTTCAAGGCGAAGTCAGCGGTGTAGTCTCGACTCGGGTGGTAGCGCGCATCATGTTCGTGCTCCGAAGCGTCGACCTTGAGCAGGTTGGCCAGAAGATCATCGAAGTCGCGTTCCGCCTTCGACTTGAACACGTGGCCATGCGCCGAGCGCCACCGGAAGCCGGACGCCCTGTATGGATTCTCTTTGCCCGTGTAGGAGATGCCCGCCGCCTTGAACAACTTCGCCATGCTCCCGAACCGCTGATAGAGTCCTACGAAGCCATGCTGGCGAAGGTCCTCGTGAAGGATTTCGAGGCGTTCCTTCTTCCCGGTTCCGGCGAGGACCTCGTCGAGGGCACGTCGAATTTCAGGCTTTGCCCACCGCCCCCTCGCGCTGCGCCGGAGGTCGGCCTCTCTCCCCAACTCTTTGAGCAGACCGACGATCCCATACGGACGCTTGCGGGTGAGCAGAGTCGATAGTCCGTGACGCCGGAAGTATTCCTTGTCGAGGTCCTCACCCAGCCTTTTCCCGGTCTTCTGCTCCAGCCAACGCACTGCCCGCATCCTGTTGTCTGCCCGCGCGAAGTAATTGTTGGGGACGCGCTCAAGCTCCCAGGGCTCGCCCTTGAAGCCAGCTTCCCGGCAGAGGGAGTAAATTGTCCGCCCACCTCGAAGAAGTCCGGGGACGCCCGCCGCGTGGAAGTCGGACTTTTTCAGGACGAAGCCCTTGCCGCTTCGCCGCACAACCGCGCGGACAGCCCTGATCCGATTCGCCGCCATATCCCAATAGCCCGCCGCATTTTTACGGCGACCTCCCATCGGGATTTTTATTCCGGCTCGCAGAAGGACTTTCTCGACCGAGCCGTAATGCTGGAGAAGGCCAGACGCACCATTCGCCTCGAAGTCGCGCCACTGGAGCGCATAGACGGGTTTGCCCGTCTTGCGGGCCAACTCATCGAGCATCGCCAGGACATTCCCGACATCCGCGTGCCACCCGTTGGGACGCTTCCGCGTGTGGTCCGCATGTGAGATGCCCGCTGCCGCCAAGGCACTTTTCCAGGAGCCGAAGCGCTTTGCGGCGGCCTGATAAAGTCCGTAGTGGCCTGCACGCGCGAAATCCGATTTGCTAAACCGCAGGCGGTCCTGGTTCCGAATACGACGAAGCGCGGCCACGATGGATACTTCTGTCCATCGCCGCTTCGCCGTAGCCGTCGCTGTGCCTGTTGAGTTCAATGGGCGCTCTCTGGCTGCGCCCCCCCAACAAGTCAGAGGACGACAGCCTCAGCCTGCCATTGGAATAACAGGTAGTGCCGTCGCCCTCCTTTCACGCCCGCTTGCGCGAGCGCTATCTGGCGACCACACCCGTATTCCAATGTGCACCCGCCCAATTAGGGCGGTAGCTCAGCCCGGTCTTCCTCCGGGCTTACAGGTCAGTCAAAACACGTCTAAAAAATCAGTTCTTCTCTGAGTCCTCCAAGACGAATATACTCGAACATAACGGGCGGGTTTCGCCCACCAAAGCAGTGTAACAGCCATCCTCCAGGCTGTCAACGCAAGTCATCCATTCCGGCGGATCGGGCCATCATCAGCCCCGGGAGCCCCGTTAGGGTTGAGAGGGATGCTCCGTCTCCGTAATTCCTCCACCCGCGTCTATCGGGGTTTCCGTGGCAAGCCTACTGTCCCTCTCTACGTCGAGGAGCAAGTATAACAACGGCCTGGGGCACCCCGATCAGGGTCTCGAAACTCCACAAAAAAATCAAGCACGCTATCTGATACCGAAGGACCATCGAGGCTTTTCCCAAACCACCGGAGCCATACAGCCACCGGGAGTCAGCAGAAACTCGTGCTCCGCCATAAAGGGGCGATGGGCACTCCTAGTAGTCCGCCAGATTTTTCTTGTCAATCATCGTCGAAGAAGATAAAATGCTTCTCGACGCACTGAGAGCCGGACCCCGAAAGCCGTTCCTACCGCCGGGTCCCTCAACAGCCACCGCGACGTGCGACGCCACATCGGCGTCCGATACACGCTCACCACACTGACTGCCGTCAGCTTCTTGCTCATTCAAGAAGTTTCGGCGAGTCACGTGCGGTGCGCTTCGAGGAGTGCGCTGACGGGCCGCTTCCGTCACACATCGAGATGGCTACCAACAACACCGAGCAAAGAATCCGCCTAGCCGAGCAACTGGCTCAAGAAGACTCGCCCGTTCTGCGCGCTGAATTTTATCGGCTCATCGCGCAGGACATCGACTCCGGGATCGAACACCTGCCAGGGCCCAACGAGCCTCTTGAGGAGCGCGTCTTGGCGCTGGAGAGGCTCTACTTCGACATCTCGCGCCTTCCTGAGTCGAATCAGACTGCCGCGATTCACAAACTGAGCGCCCATAGCGGGATAGGCGTTCAAGAAATCTCCGCACGAGTTCGAGAGGCGCGCCGCGAGTCTCTCCCCTCGCTGGAAGCTGAACCCTCCCCATCACTTGGCTCTGAGCCGTGGCATATTTCCGGCACCGAGCTTTGGGGCCGTGAGTTTGCGGAGCCTCGCTGGCTCGTCGAGTCTCTATGGCCTGAGCAAGCCTGCGGCTTTATTTCCGGCCCCTCCGGCGCGCGAAAAACCTGGCTCGCGCTCGAACTGAGCATCTCGGTCGTGACCGGGAAGAACGCCTTGGCCCGTTTCAGCGCGCCTCATCCCGGTCCGGTTCTCTATCTAGCAGGAGAGGACAAGCTCAGGCACATCCAGGCAAGGATGCAACTTCTTGCCGGGAACAGAGGCATCTCCTCATCGGAGCTTGAGCACCTGCACTTTGCCGAGGCGCAGGGCATGCTCGGGAGCGACAGCCTCCGGCAACGTCTTACGGCATTTTGCCGGGACTACCACCCCAGGCTCATCGTCCTCGATCCCCTTGTCAGGATGCACAGCGCCGATGAGAACAGCGCGAAGGAGTTTCAACCCATCCTCTCCTTCCTCCGCCAGCTTCAACGAGAGCAGAGCGTCTCAGTGCTCCTCACGCATCACGTTCGCAAGAGTCGCGGCGAGGAGCGTGGCGGTGGACGGAAAATGGAAGCCCTGCGCGGGACCGGAGACCTTGGGGCATGGGCAGACACCGTCCTCATCATGGATCGACATGGCGAGTCCGCAGAAGCTCCAAGCCAGGTCACCGTCGCCAAACAACGCGATGTGCCTGAGTCCGAACCGTTCCTGCTGACCCTGGAGGTCGACCGGAACGCCGCCAGACTGACCTACCACGAGGGCGACGCCCGCGCTCTCCGAGTTCACAAGGTCATGGAAGATGCGCTCAACCTTCTCCGCAAGCACGGGGTGTCCGGGAAGGGCATGCTCAAGACTGAGCTTGAGTCAAAGCTCAAGGGCGGCAATGACGTCAAGCGCGACGCCCTTGAGCGCCTACTCGCCCAGAAGCGAATCGACCTGAAACTCCTCACTCGTCCCGCCAAAGACGGAAAAGCTCGAAAGCAGACTGTCGTCTTTCTCGTCGATACAACTTCCGCCGGGAAGGGACGGCAGGGGTTGGCGAAGGTTCCCGACAGCCAACTCCCAACCCCCGCCGCCCCCCAGAGGGGGGCGGGGGTTGAGGAGTTGGGCGGCGGAACGCCGCCGCCTCCCGGAGAGCCGCTCACTGATTTTCCCTCCAGGCCAGCAGTAGAGCAGGAAGGGGGCCCACCCAGCTTGGATGACTTCGCTGAGACCATTGGCGAGGACTCGAACGAATCGAGGGCGGGCGTCTAGCATGCTAGACGAAAGGACGAGGAACTGCCCAAAGACGAGCGTCATCATCCAGGGGCTCGCCCGGAAGGCACTGGCCATGCTTCCTGACGCATGTATCGACCTCGCGCTGTGCGATCCGCCCTACGGAATGTCCAAGGCCGACTGGGACCTCAAGCCGGACTTCGGCGACTGGGTTCACGAGGTCGTGCGCGTCTTGAAGCCCTCGGGCACGGCATACGTCTTCGGCATCCCAGAGGCCGTTGCCGCGCACTGGAGCATGTTCCCGGCTCCGAAACGCCTACTGACCTGGCACGTCACGAATCGCGTGACACCTACCTGCAAAACCTGGCAGCCCACACAAGAGAGCCTCGTCATGCTCTGGAAGGAGCGGCCCTTCTTTGACCGCGACGCCGTCAGAGAGCCATACGGCGAGGCCGCAGAGCGCCTGCGGGGCAAGCCACGGGCATCGACGCCCTCCCGGTTCGGCAAGCGCGCCACCCGCTATCCTGATGCGCCCGGAGCCCTACCGCGCGACGTGCTTCGTGGTCCAGGTCTCAGCGGCAAGGTTGGAGCCAGGGAGAGCCTGGGCCACCCGTGTCAAAAACCAATCTGGCTCATGGAGAAGCTCGTGAAGGCGTCGTCCCCTCCCGGCGGCATTGTCCTGGACCTTTTCGCAGGCGTGGCAACGGCCTCACTGGCCGCTCATCGCCTTGGGCGAGCCTGGATTGCGGTCGAGAAGGACCCGCGCTGGTGCGCCGTGTCGCTGGAGCGACTGGCCGAGGCTGGCGCGCAGGCGGTTCTGGAGGCCGCGCCTACTGACGATTTGTCGACGTGGAAGCATGTAATGGAGGAGCAGTTAAGATGTCTCAAAGAAACCGTGGAAGTCTTGAGCCGCCGCCTGGACAGCACTGCGGGGACGCCGTAGCGCCCGTTCGATTTGCTTTGCAACCAGGTTCGAGCGATAATCGAAAGGCCGCCGCCCCAAGAATTACCTTCTCGGACTACCGCTATCGGACTCCGGAGATGCTCGGTTGGCGACGGGATGGCCGGACGCCAGCACATGAGCCAGGCGTTTCAATGGCCGGAGCGCCTGTTCAAAAACGTCTTCTCACCGTTTCGGAGCTATCCGCATACGTGGGGATGCCGAAGAACAGCATATACACGATGGTGTGCCTCAAAAAAATACCCGGCGTCGTTCACCTTGGCAGGTCTCTCCGATTTGAGAAGGCCGCCATAGATGCCTGGATTACTTCGCGGCGAGCCTAGAGTTGAGTAAGAGCCCCTGAGTCATGGCCATTTTCAAAAAGCGCGGAGACTATTACGTCGACTACTACGCCAATGGGCGCAGACGGCGCGAGAAGGTCGGTCCTTCGCACAAGCTCGCCAAGGAGGTCGAGCATAAGCGAAAAGTCGAAATCGCGGAGGGCAGGTTCTTCCCTGAGCGGGCAAAGCCCTCGATCACCTTCCCGGAGATGGTGGACCTCTACTGGGAGCTTCACGCCAAGCAGAAGCCGGGCGCGCGATTCACGGGCTCCATCTTGAAGCGCCTCAAGCCCGTCTTCGGCGAAATGAGACTCGACCAAATCACGATCCCGGACGTCCTGCGCTTTCTCAACGGCGTGAAGGAGCGGCGCAGCGCCGCGACCGCGAACCGATACCACAACGTGATTCGGGCGATTTTCAATCGCGCCCTTGAGTGGGAGAAGTTCGCGGGCAAGAACCCCGCCGCCAAGGTGAAGCAGTTCCGCACGGACAACGCCCGGACTCGGTTTCTGGAGAAAGAGGAGATTGCCCGCCTTCTGACCGCGTGCGACTCCGAGATTTACGCCCCCGTCGTCTGCGCCCTCATGACCGGGATGCGGCAGGCTGAGGTCTTGGGCCTGCGCTGGGAGAACGTGGACCTCGCCAACGGCATTATCTACGTCCTCCAGACCAAGTCCGGGAAGCCACGAGAAATCCCTATCGCTCCCAAGCTCGCGTCCGTCCTGGAGGCCGCGAGGATGGGCGACGGCGGGCCGATCTTCCGCATCACGGCCCGTTCCCTCCATCGGCACTTCGCCAAGGCCCTGCGGCTGGCCGGGATAGCCGACTTTCGCTGGCACGACCTCCGACACACCTTCGCCAGCCACTTCATCATGCGGACCAACGACCTCCCGGCTACCCAGAACATGCTGGGGCACCAGAGCCCGCGTATGACGCAGCGTTACGCACACCTGTCCAAGGGGCACTTAAAGGCGGAGATTCTGACCTTCGACGCGGGGATGGACACCATATGGACACCAGA